>DASPQI010000106.1:0-3137 GCA_035625045.1 Syntrophales bacterium
GACGGTCTGGAACGAGATATGAAACGGATCATTCAGGAGGCCTCTGTCATCGGCAGGGCCTTCCTCTATGAGATTCTCAAAAGGGTGACAGAATTAAAAGACATGATTGATAAATCTCTTAGCGGTCTGGAACGGCTGGAACTAATTCGGACCAGAACCATTCAACCAGATCTGGAATACATCTTCAAGCATGCCCTGACCCAGGAGGTGGCGTACAATAGCCTGCTTCTCAAGAGGAGAAAAGAAATCCATGAGCGGATCGGGAAAGCGATTGAGGAACTTTACCCGGAGAGGCTGGAGGAGTTCTACGAGATGCTGGCCTACCATTATGCCAGAGGTGAAGGTCTGGAGAAGGCCAGCCAGTATCTGAAGCTATCGGGAAACAAGGCCGCGAGAAATCATTCCATCTGGGAGGCCTATGGTTTCTACAAAGAGGCCTTGGCTACCCTTCTCCGGTTGCCGGAAACCGTGGCGAATAAGAAGGAAAAGGTCGAAGTGCTCGTCTTGATGACTGGCCCTATGCAGCTCTTGGGTTTCCCCGAAGAGTCTCTCGGAATGCTCCAGGAAGGCGAAAACCTTTCCATGGACCTTGGTGATAACAGGACTCTTGCTTTCTTTCAGGGCAGACTGGGTGCCTATTATGCATATAGAGGAACCCATCTCGTGAGAGTGAAATATTTAGAAGAGGCTTTTGAAGAGAGCCGAAAGAGTCAAGATATTGATTTGATCGTTCCAACGGCACAAGGGCTTTGTCTTAACTATATCAGGACAGGGCATTATAGTAAAGTCGCCGATATAATACCGGACGTACTTGAACTATTTGAGAAAAACGGAAGGGAATCTGACTTTTTTGCTAATGTTGTGAATCCATATTCTAGCCTATGCGCCTTTTGTGGTATGAGCATGGGATATTTGGGGAATTTTAATGAGGGAAGGATATTTTTCGAGAAAGGCCTACGTTATGCAGCCCAAATCGGTGACTTAAGAACCTTAGGACTTGTTGAATTAAATTACGGTCTTTTCTTTCACACCAAGGGGGACTGGAAGCCTGCCATGGAGCATTTTCAAAACAGTATCAAGTATAGTGAAAAAGTGAAATTCTTGGCCCCATTGGCTTGGAGCTGGAGCTATTTGGGGAATCTGTACTCGTATCTTGAAGACCCGGAGACTGGTAGAAGGTATGTGGAAAAAGGATTGAAGATTCAGCAGGACGGAGGATTTGAATGGTTTTTGTCCTTCCATCCTTTCTTTTTGGGCGATATTCACCTTCATCGTGGCGATATAAAGAACGCTCGAAGCTCCGTGGACGAGGCCTTGAGGTTATCTCAAAAAAATAATGAAAAACTTATGGAAGGAAGATCATGGATTTTGTTAGGGCGAATAATGGGGCTAGCGGAAACACCGCAAACCAATAGGGCGAAGGAATATCTATTGCAAGGGATGAAAATATTGGATGAATTAAAACTGAAACCAGATTACGCTTTGGGTTGTTTCTATCTAGGGGACCTTTATACCAATGCGGGCCAGAAAAAAAAGGCCCTGGAAAACCTGAAAAAAGCTAAAACCATGTTTCAGGAGATGGGAATGGATTACTGGCTGGGAAGGGCAAGAGAGTTGCTGGAAAGTTTAGGGGCATAAAACTCTAACTATGGGGGGCTTTGTTAAATTATTATCATTAATTTCCCATTTGAGTTAACAACCTAACCCTTAACCTTTTGGGGGGAAGTATGAAAAGGTTTTTCCTGACGGTACCGATATGATGTATCGTTTAGCTATTATCCCGAGAAATGCCGGACAGGTCCCTAACTTTTTCGAAGATTCGCTGTGAGTAAAAAGCAGATCACAGGTTTATTCATCTGTAGCCTTACTATCTGGACACTGGGAAACGGTTTGCTTCCTTTGCTACCGGTATACGCCAAACAGTTGGGGGCGAAATCAGCGGAGACTGGGTACTATATGTCCTTTATTTATTTTGCTATAGCCGCCAGTACTGTTACTGCGGGTTGGCTATCGGACAAGCTCCAGCGCCGAAAGATGTTGCTCTTATTAGCCGGTGTATTGATTATCCCTTCCACCTTGCTGTTAGGCCAAGTGCCAACTTTTGGTTACCTGATTCTGCTAACTGCTGTCCTCTGGTTTTTGGGAGGTATGGGGCTGACTTTGGTCAGTATCCTGGCTGGAATGTTTGCCGAAAAATCTCAACGAGGAAAGGTATTCGGAACGCTGGCACTGACTGGTGCGCTGGGTTCCTTAATCGGGGGCTTAACGACCGGACCGATAGCTGATTGGTATGGGTACCCGACCATGTTTACGGTCCTAGCCATCGGGATGGTCCTGCTGCCCTTAGCCGCCTTGGTTCTGGAAGACAGGCCAGTGACACAGGCTCCACCTGGTCAGGCATCGGTCGTCCGAGATCAGCCAGAATTGGGGAATAAATTTTTTCTTTTCGTTACGGCGAGTATATTGATTGGCATTGTTACCTTCTCGGGGATTCTGGGGATCTCGCTTACCATGATTGGACAGAGCTTTGCCTCTACAGCCATTGCGAGCACGCAGGTTATCGGTGGCGCTGTTGCTTTGCCAATTCCTCCTATAGTTGGATGGTTGTCGGATCGCATAGGTCGCAAGAGGCTCTTAGCGCTCTCCTATCTAATGGGAACCCTGATGCTGTTGATCCTTGCATGGTCGATCTCCATTTGGCATTTCTGGCTCGTCGCTGTGTTAAGGTCGGCCTTGTTCTATGCCAACAATGGTCTTGGTCAGGCCCTGGTGACAGATCTGGTTGCTAAGGAATCCCTGGCAAGAGGGATTGCTCTTTTTAACGCAACTGCTTGGATTGGGGGCATCTTGGGATTCGGTACCGCAGGCTATGCTATTCAAAATCTTGGACTAGTGTCTACCTTTGTCATCGGATCGTTTCTGCCGCCGATCGCGATTATCTTGTTGGTCCCTATCCGGCAGGCAAAGCCGGTGGAAACACTGGGGTAAGATCTACAGAATGGATTGCCTATTACGCTTCCTTCATAGACCTTCAAGGAGATAATCCTATGACTGTGGAAAAATTTAAGCGCAAACTAACGGCCATCCTGAGTGCGGATGTTAAGGGTTACAGCCGCCTTATGGGGGAAGATGAGGAA
>DASPQI010000107.1:0-3161 GCA_035625045.1 Syntrophales bacterium
TTGATTTGACATTTGAGCTTTGTCATTTCTTATTGCTTACGAGCCCAATGAGTTAGGCAACTCCACTTCCCTTGCAATATGGTAGAATAATCCCGATACCTTACAGTTAACGCAAAAGAGATGTATAAGAAAAGGAAAGTAGCTGCCTCGAAGCATCGGCGGCGCGAAAAGAAGTTCAAGGAAAAGAGAAAGGCCCAAGCTCCAGCAAAAGAGTCTCCCGCCAAGGAACAATGAAGAGGGCCCTCCTGTTGACCGGCCAGCCGGGCACAGGTAAAACTGCTCTCATCAAAGAAGCCCTGGCCCTGACAAAGGTTAAGGGGGGTGGCTTCTACACTGAGGAGATACGGACTGGGGGAATAAGGCAAGGGTTTCGGATTGTCACCCTTGATGGTCGGGACGCGATACTAGCCCATGTCGGCATCTCCAGCCACTACCAGGTCAGCAAATACTGGGTGGACACAGGTGCTTTGGACAGGGTCGCCGTTTCTGCTCTGCGCCAGGCGCTGAAGGAAACCGACCTCATAGTCATTGATGAGATTGGCAAGATGGAGCTCCTGTCACCCCAGTTTAAGGAAGTTGTGACGCAGACTATAAACAGTGGCCGGAAAGTTTTGGGCACTATTATGCTCAACACTCAACCCTTCACCGACGAAATCAAACGCCGTCCTGAAGTCGAAACGCTCGTGGTGACCAGAGATAATCACAGCGAGGTAATGAAGAAAATCTTAAACTGGCTAACTGAAAGGTGAACTGAGACCTCTGCTCTCTGCCCTGAACATCGCGTCACATGGTTAGATTTATTGACGGTGGTATCTATTAATCGCCACCTGAAATTATTAATATTGACAAGAAATCCGTATTCTTAAGCTTGTAACAAACATTATCTTCACCGCGGGATGGACGTAAATTCCATTATTTTTTCTTCGCATAAAAACGACGGACCTTTGCCCGGTTCCCGCAATCGCTCATAGCGCACCAGCGTCTGCTTCGGTTGCGACTTGTATCCCAGAATAACCAACCGCATCCTTTTTCATCTGCGCATTGTCCTACTCGCTTTATCGCTTCTGATGTCATCAGATCCACCGCTGATTTGACGACCGGCCAGATAACGGAATCCAATTTATCCGGACGGGAATCCCAATCCCACCTGAATCCCCCTTCGTACGGAGCTAACCTCGAATGAGATAACATGCTGGCTAATGCTTTATTGAACCCTTTAAGGTCAGTAATCTTGATTGGATGTCCATGGGCTGTATCGGAAAGGATTCGATAAATGTCTTCTCTTACTTCTTTTGCGTTCTCCAGTACTGCCTGCGCTTCAACCGGTTCCTCTTCACTTTTTCTTAATAACGCATCCTTAGCATCACCTGAAATTATACCTGTCCTTGCCGACCATTCGACCAAATCAGTGTACTTATTTAGGGATTCCTCGGGACTGTCGCTGGCATGCCACCCAACCGTATTGGCAAAATCCAGGCACAACCAGCCTGTCTTGGTACGATATTCCGTATCCATATTTTTTTCCCCCCGATTTTTCTTTTCTAACCCCATAAAACCACTTGACAGGTTATAACCCCTGTGTTACACTAACCATCATAAGGAGTATAGCAGGTTTACAAAACCAAGTCAATACCCTATAGGAGGCGCCAAATGGCACAAAAGAACGAAGTATTAACACTGGAAGAGAATAGTATTTCATTCATTTCTACAGGAGGAACAACAATGCAAGAAGGTTACCCAATCGTCACAAAAATACAGATACCAGTGAACGCGACCGAACGAACCCGGATATTTGAGGTCGGCGAAGAGACTCCCGTTAGCCAGGCAACCCCTGGGTTAGTGGATACTCTCGTGAAAGTTATGAAATGGCTGAATCATGTCGGGAGTGGAAAAATAGATGATAGTTGCTTAGAAGCGAGACACAACATCCATCATAATTTCAGAATAAATGGTATCGGACTTTAGAAACGAATATCGTATGTAACTGTGGATAATTCCACACATGTTGACATGGTCCCTGGTCTGTCGTCCCTCATAGAATTCTGCCATCCTCACATTCGTTTGCCAGGGTAATTTGTATTCCGTGTTTTGGTATTGCTCAGGATTCATGACCTCATACCGGGGTGTTACGGTTGCATTACAGAAGTGCTGGTATGTTAGAATCGGCGTTGTGAACGAAACTCTCAACGTCATCGTAAACCGCAAGTCAACCCGTCAATTCCTACGTAAGGCCGTCCCGGAAGAAATAAAAGCGGATATCATCGGGGCAACCCTGCGGGCGCCGACAGCAGGCAACTTGATGCTGTATTCCATCATCGAAGTGAATGAACAAGCGGCGAAAGATACTCTGGCTGTAAGCTGCGATCACCAGACTTTCATATCCCGCGCCCCGTGGGTACTGCTTTTCCTGGCCGATTACCAGAGATGGTTCGATTACTTCGAGTTTTGCGGTGCCGGGGATTTCGCCCACCGTGCCGGACTGCCCGTGCGCAATCCCGCGGAGGGCGACCTGATGCTAGCCTGTTGCGACGCCCTGATAGCCGCGCAAACGGCGGTAATCGCGGCGGAATCCTGCGGACTCGGCTCCTGCTATATCGGCGATATCATGGAGAACTACGAAACACACCGGGCCCTGTTCAAATTGCCGCGATACACGTTCCCTATCTGCCTACTGTGCCTGGGCTACCCGAAGAAGGCGCAGAAAGCCCGCCGGCCTACCAGCCGCTTCGACCGGGAGTTTATCGTCTTCGAAAACAGCTACCGGCGGCTTGGGGAAAGTGAATTCGTGAAAATGTTCGAAAAGGAGCAGGCGCGCGCTCTCAAAAACAGCCAGGGATCGAATGGGGCCGTAAACGTGGGTCAACTAATTTACCGCCGGAAATTCACCGCCGGCTTCGCCATGGAGATGAACCGCTCGGTTAAAGCCATTCTGAAGCAATGGGAAAATGACTGAAATGTCCCTTTCCCGGGGGATTTCAGTCCATAGGAATTTGGTGATGAAGAAAATCTTAAACTGGCTAACTGAAGGGTGAACTGAGCCGTCTGCTCTCTGCCGCTGAACACCACGCTAAAACATTAAATTAAACCTGTCTGTCCAATTACACAAATATCAGAAATGCTGGGTAACAAAGCAAGCTTTTGTTGCCGAACTGAACAATATG
>DASPQI010000108.1:0-3729 GCA_035625045.1 Syntrophales bacterium
GATACACAGATGTGGATGTTCTGACCGATGTCATCAACAGAGGGCATATTTACAAATTGTTATTAAAACCCTGGAATGATCAGACACTAAAGTTGGAAGTTAAACGGGCGCTGGAATATTATGAACTCATGCATACAAACAAATTGCTGCATAATAAAATATTGGAACAGAATAATGAATTGAAAAATATCAACGAAAAGTTAGAGAGAATGGTGAAGAAAAGAACTGAGGAACTGGAAATTCAGAATCAAGTTCTGGAACTTTCGCGTGCAATTCTGGAATATATACCTCTTCCTATCATCGGTATCAGCAAGGAAAGAATTGTTGTTTACTTAAATCATGAGGCAGAGAATCTGTCCTTAGCAGGTAGAAATATTGTTGTCGGTCATGAATTTTCTGACTATTACGATAGAAACTTAACTAAAGTAGTTGATGTAAGCCTAAAAAACAAAGAGGCACAATATGTTAAAGATCACCTCATTGGTAAAGATACCTATGATATAGATATTACACCTCTATCCGGGAACTTCAGTGGCAGAGGGGTTATCCTCTCGCTAAGGTTAAAGACTGATAAATAGGGGATCTAGCTTTGTTTAAACCATTTATCACTCTATTGGATGTCAATGTTTTTCCCCGGAATCTTCACTGATCATCATATGGCAAATGTGAATACCAAACAGGTATTTCAATTAGCGCACAACTCAAATTCGATCTTTTATCATTTGTGAATTACAGGATAGAACATACTCCATAAATCTTGTAGCTGCGAATCACGCTTTCAATAAATTACGGTTAAACAGTAGGTAAAACTTATGGCAAGGACTTGTAGGCCAAGTCATCACCGGACGCAATTAATATTTTGATCGATCCTGCCCACACATTACTACTTGTACTCAAGCATAAGAAGACAAACCGGGACCCCGGATGGCCACCCAAAATCCCCCACCTGTGGCCACTTGAAAATCCCCCACCTGCCCATCGATAAATTGAGCAAAAATCAGTTTTTTTGTTTTGCGGCGACAGAGCGTTGAGCTATCCCATGTAATTTTACTTAAATATTACATGGGAGGAGAGGATGAACGTTTTGAATTCCGCAAAGAAAGCAACCCTGATAACCCTGCTTGAGAATGAGATAAGTCAGCGAGAGATAAGTCGCAAGACCAAAATAGACCGCAAGACGATACGTAAATATGGAAGGCAGGCCAAATTAACATCTTCGGTGTGCGGCGACGTTCCAGGTGTCTTGATTGCGGAAGAAGTGGCCACCGGCTTGACTGATGGAGACATTCAAAATCCCCCACCCCGGCCACCGGCTGATTGTAACATTCCGTTTCATGCCAGATCAGCCTGTGGACGCCACAGGAGCTGGATAGAGCAACAGGTAATGTTGGGCCGGAATGCAACGGCCATTTACCAGGACCTGGTCGAGCAGTTCAGTTTCACCCACAAGTATAACAGCGTTAAGCGTTTTGTGCGGGGGTTAAAGCGAAAGGACCCGGAGCAATACGACCGCCTGGAGTTTCTACCTGCTGAAGAGGCGCAAGTGGATTATGGCCGTGGCGGCAAGACATTGAACGACAAGGGCAAGTACGTGCAGCCGCGATTGTTTATAATGACCTTGAAGTACTCAGGGCGATCATTTCGCAAAGTGGTCTGGAAGTCGGGGCAGGAGGTATGGGCAAGACTCCACGAGGAGGCATTCCGATATTTTGGCGGCTGTCCCCGGTATGTGGTCCTGGACAATCTTCGGGAGGGAGTTATCGGGCCTGATATTTATGAGCCGGAGTTAAATCCTCTTTATTCGGCGGTGCTGGCCCATTATGGGGTGGCGGCGGACCCGGCGCGGGTGAAAGACGCAGACAGAAAGGGGACGGTTGAGAATGCGATTCAGCATACGCAGAACACTGCATTGAAAGGGAGGGTATTTGCATCGATAGATGAGCAGAACAAATGGCTGATGCACTGGGAAGAGAACTGGGCGGCGAAACGGATCCACGGTCGGAAGAAGCGTCAAGTTGAGGAGATGTTTCAGGAGGAGAAGCCCTTTCTGAAGACCTTGCCACTGTCCGGATTCCAGTATTTCAAGCAGGAAACACGCACGGTATGGGACGACGGGACGATCCAGGTGGGGCAATCTTATTATTCTGCATTGCCCATGCCATTATACCAGGATGTGATTGTACGGATTTACGATGATGAGATCGAGATTATTGATCCCCAGAGCATGGAAAAGGTTCGTACCCATAAAAAGAGCCGCCGTGCCGGCGAGGTAAAGATGGAACCGGCGGACCGGATTTTCAATCCGTCGCGGCAGACAGGTTATCTGTTGAGGAAGGCGGGGGGCATTGGAAAGAACACTGGAAAGCTGTGTGAACTTATGTTTGACGAGCAAGGCCGTGCCGGACAACGGCGGATGTATGGCATAGTGAATCTGGTTCGGAGATATGAAGCAGACCTTATTGACCGGACAGCGCAGGAAGCCATTATGATGGGATTGCGCAGCTACAAGTCGTTTTGCCGGCTTCTCGAGATCAAGGCTCGAAAAGATAAAAAGAAGATTGAAGACACAGGCAAAGTACGCCAGGAACATGAGCTGATCCGGCCGGCAAAGGAATACAGCGAGTTTTTCGACCAATATGCGGCGACAGAAGAATCAGATGGTTGTGAAACCAAAGAATAATCCAGGAGGAGTTCAATATGGGTATGTCAGTGGTAGAAATTGAAAAACAATTAAAGGCGCTGCGGCTTCACGGGATGTTGTCCACCCTGGAGAGCCGCGTCCTGCAGGCCAGCCAGGGTAATGTCCCCATTCTGGAAGGACTTGCCTGGTTATTGCAGGACGAACTCGATTACCGCTACTCTCGCATAAAGCAGAGGCACCTTAAAGTTTCGGGACTCAAAGAACTCAAGACATTGAGCGAGTTTGACTGGACTTTTAATCCCAAACTCCCCAAGAAAGAGATATATGAACTGGTAACGACCAAGTTCGTGCAAAACGGTCAGCACGCTCTTTTTATCGGTGCACCGGGCACAGGGAAGAGCCATGTGGCTAAGACCATCGCCCATGCGGCCATTCAATCTTTCCATAAAGTCATCTACAGGGAGGCGCACGCCTTTTTCGAAGATATTTTTGAGGCACACCAGACAAACAATAAGAAACGGGCCTACAAATTGTTCTCTGAAGCAGATCTCCTGGTCATAGATGATTTATTCCTCAGAAAAAACATGCCGGCAGATGCCGGCGATTACCTGCTGGATATAATCATCGAACGCTACTCAGCGAAGAAAAGCACCCTCATTACTTCAAACAGGCCCATCGAGGACTGGGGCCTGCTGTTGAAGGACAACGCCGCTTCATCGGCTATTCTTGACCGATTGCTCCATAACGGCCATATCCTGAAGTTTGAGGGGAAAAGCTATCGATTGAAAGAGGCGGCAAAGCGCCTCTTGCGAAAACATAACGAAGACGGGGGATGAAAAGAAAAAAAAGATTGTCGTTTACCAGACAATAGAGTAAAAAATCACTGCTCTGTCTGTGGGGGATTTTGACCCGGCCACAGGTGGGGGATTTTCAAGTGGCCATCCGGGACTGATGCAACCGAGGAGAATAATAGTGTGAACACTGAAAAACGGAACTTTGATAAAGAGGCTGCTTCTTGGGATGAGCAACCTGGAAGGGTAAAGTTGGCAAAAGATATTGCTCATGCCATATCAAAGCAGATCATATTG
>DASPQI010000109.1:0-18444 GCA_035625045.1 Syntrophales bacterium
TCAAAAAACATGTATATTTCGCCATATTCAGATAAATTGAAATAAACCGTGGTGTCGCGAAAAGATGAATCAATATAAATTGTTATATATTAAACGCTATTTATCTTGAATGAAAAAAAACATGCATAGTGGGACTCAAAATCCCCCGCTCGCAAGAGCATCCCGGTTCGACCCCGGGCTCCGGCATCAATATTTTCAAGAGATAAGAACTGACTGTTTGAACTCTTTTTCTTCAATATGGGAGATTGCGCTTATTTTGTGCTTGTCCTGTTTATTCAGGTAATTTTCAAGCCTGTGTGCCGCCTTTTTGCCCAAGAAATAACTGCCGATTTCAAAGGGAATCGTTTTGTTAAAAAAATAATCTTGGTCATATCCCTGTCACTAATCATTTACGCCACTTTATTGTTTCCCCCTTCATTCAACTGTTATGCGGCTTCAGAAAAAGAAATATATATTTTAGAAGAACAGTGCGGTAAGAACGCCCATGATCGTTTCACTCAACGCAACGGCATAATAGAAACTAAAAATGGAATGATGCTGATCAATTATACATATCACTACAATAAAAAAATGAATAAATGTTTTGTTTTATTGGAAACAACGAATTACAAAAATAATGAAGCCGTTTCAAACATTAAGGAGCTGTGGGATATCAATGAGAATGAGAACTATGGAAAATTTTTCAAGTATGTCAAGGACGATAAGCCATTTGCTTGTAAAGTGGCAAACAAAAGGTGCCATTCCGAATATGCATTCGATTCGCTTGTAAAACCATATATGGAAGAATAAAAGTACGATAGTGTGAGTTATTTTGCTGGCAACTTTATAAGTCAATTTTTGCAGGCTCGTCTTTCCTCAATATTTTTTGAGGCAGACGAGCCTTTAACACTCTATTCAACTTTAACCTTTACTTCCTTACTCTTGGCTTTTTCGCTCTTGGGCATCCTAATCTCAAGAACTCCATCTTTAAACGTTGATTTTACCTTGTCAGCCTGTACTTCCGCAGGCAGACTGAGAGTACGATAAAAAGAACCGTAGGAACGCTCCCACTTGTAATAATCTTTCTTCTTGATCTCCTCTTCCTTCTTCTTCTCCCCGGAAATTGTGATGGCGTCGTCCGTTAATGTTACTTCGAGATCCTCTTTTTTGATGCCGGGGAGTTCAGCCTTCACTACTATGTCCCCGCCATCCTCAAACATATCCACATCGGGCATAATGTCTTCAGTGGCGGTGACTCTTAATCTGGGAAAGCTGATAGGCGTAAATGCTCTCCTGAAGAAATCATCGAACCATCTTTCTGCATCCAAAAAAGGTACGAGAGGCCGCGCCCCTTCTGATTTAGCCACTTCTTTTTTTGCTTCTTCTTTTGCCATGGTTCACCTCCCAAAACTTAAATGTTCTTTGATTTGGCCAAGATTTAACAATTGGCACTTTTTTTGGTGATAAATTAGTACCCTTATAAGAAGGCAGACAATGAGAATTAAATGGAAGAATAATGGTAGGTGTAAGCTACTTATGAAGATGGGAAAAAATAATTGACATTAAAACAAACCTTTCCTATATTTCAAATGTTAGGAAGTAATGTCTTATCAAACAAGTATCAAATCGCTTTGTGGCTACTGCTTTCCCGTTAAATCGATCGAATGTACAGGAGAAAACCTATGGTCATCATCTTTGGTAAGTATATCAAACCGCTGAAAGTCATAGATGCCCTTCTGGCTGACCACCGAAGGTTTCTTGATACCTTCTTGAAAGAGTCGAAATTCATCTGTTACGGACCTCAAAATCCGAGGGTCGGGGGCGTGATCCTTGCCAATGCGGGTCTTGATGAAGTACGGGAAATTCTGAAGAGTGATCCTTTTTATATTAATGAAGCAGTCGAATATCAGTTTGTCGAATTCTCACCGGTCAAGAGTGATGGTAATTTCTTAAGCCTTAGCAAAAGAGAAATACAAGAAATAGGGAACGGCTGTATATTCGGTAACTGGTGAACATATGAAACCATCAACCAAAGCACCATAGCAATCACACCCTGTCATCCATCTGAATACGCCGTGGGTGATCACACTCAAATTCCCATCAATTATAATCATCATTACCGATAGCACCGACTATCCATAGGACGCCTACACCCAGGCATGACGCATTATGAGCAAAATACGTGTGAGGCGGGTCTGTCCGATCTTTACCATCACCAACCGACAAAACATTTTGCGGGGAAAAAATAATTGACAAGCAAACGTAACTTTTTTATATTTTTAAATAAGAAAGCAAATGCTATATAAAAAATATCAAATCAAACGAAAAAGTCTTAAATGTGGCTCCATCCTCGATTGATTGCCACAGATATGACATTCGCAATAAGTTCGGCATGAAGAATAAAAAATCGGTTTCCAATCCTGCCTGTCATCAATTTTGTTATGTTATAATTTCTTTTATGAACACAACAAAATGAAAACGTTAATTTCATAAGAGTCTTCAGCGCATTATTTCTCAAAATGACATAGAGCGTTTTTTCCAAAAATCTCCCATATTGGACCAACGTCCGATAGCTTTTTTTATTTTTTTCCTGTAACTTTAATAAAGACGTTTAAAATATTTAAAATTTTCTAAATATATTATTCAATCCTGTAAATTAGCCCGAGGTAGAGGAAAACGGTAAGTTCAAGGAGATGATAAATAATGAGTGATGATCATATTCCATCAGAACTAAAAGGACCGACGATTCTAATTGTGGACGACACCCCGATTGAACTTCAAATCATGGCGATGACCTTGAGCAATGAAGGATATCAGATAGCGGTCGCCACGAATGGCAAACAGGCCCTGGATATGGTTGGTAAGATTACCCCCGACCTTATCCTTTTAGATATTATGATGCCGGAGATGGACGGGTTTGAAGTCTGCAAGATATTAAAGGGATCTGTGGAAACAAGGGATGTTCCGGTCATATTTCTAACCGTGAAAGACGAGATGGAAGATATCTTGAAAGGATATGAAGCCGGTGCTGTGGATTATGTGACAAAACCATTCAACTCTGCGGAATTGCTTGCCAGAATCCGTACCCATGCAGAGTTAAAGAAGAAGCGGGGTAATGAAAAGAATCTGATCTCTAAACTTAAGGCTGCATTGGCCGAACGCGGACGCGCGGAAGAGGCGCTTCAGCGGGCGCATGATAATTTGGAACGTCTGGTAGAGGAGCGTACGGCCGAACTTCTATCAAAAAACCAGCAACTATTAGAGGAAATAGAAGATCGCAAGCGGACGGAAAACGCCCTGCGGGATAGCGAAGAACGGTTCCGCCGGCTCCATGAGGCCTCCTTCGGTGGTATTGGTATTCACGACAAGGGTGTCATATTGGAAGCGAACCAGGGATTATCAACAATGACAGGGTATACACTGTCTGAACTTATTGGAATGGACGGATTAAAACTCATCCACCCGGAATGGTGTGGTCTGGTCATGAGAAATATCCTTTCGGATTACGAAAAACCTTACGAAGTAATGGGTCTAAAGAAGAATGGATCGACCTATCCTTTGGAAATCCAGGGCAAGGTAATCCCTTATCTTGACAGAAAGGTGCGGGTTACAGAATTTCGTGACATTACGGAGCGCAAACAGGCAGAGGATAAACTGCGCGAGAGCGAGCAGAAATACAGACACATATACGAAAATATACAGGATCTCTATTATGAAATCAGCTATGACGGGATAATTCTGGAACTCTCACCCTCCATCGAAAGGTTGACTAAATATACACGGGATGAATTGATCGGAAAATCAGTATTAGAGATATATGCCTATCCTGAAGAAAGACATAAGATTTTAAAAGAAATGCAAAAGACAGGAATAGTAACCGATAGCGAGATGACGCTGAAAGATAAAGACGGCCGATTTCTTACCTGGTCTTTATGCTCCAGGCTTGTACGTGATGAAAGGGGAATTCCCCATAAAATCATCGGTTCGATGAGAAACATTACCGCGCGCAAGTTGGTCGAAATGGCGCTCAAGGAGAGCGAGCAGAAATTGTATACTACCATCCAGGGGTCGCCGATCCCCACTTTTGTGATTGGGAAAGATCACAGGGTCATTTACTGGAATAGGGCATTGGAAAATCTGAGCAAGATGAAGGCTAAAGCTATGATTGGCACAAATCAGCACTGGAGGGCATTTTACGGCACAGAGCGGCCCTGCCTGGCGGATCTCCTATTGGATGACGCCACAGAAAAGATCCCTCAGTGGTATACTACTAAGTATAGTAAGTCTAAACTGGTCAAGGACGCTTATGAGGCAACGGATTTTTTTCCGGAACTGGGCAAGGGAGGCAAATGGCTTCGTTTTACCGCAGCGGCCATAAAAGATTCCGTGGGAAATCTGGTGGGTGCCGTAGAGACATTCGAAGACATTACCGAAAGCAAAAAAATGGGGGAGATGCTTCAGGAATCCGAGACTAAGTATCGAACGATTTTTGAAACCACCGCTTCTGCGATAATGATCGTCGAGGAAGATACCACCATATCCCTGAGCAACACCGCATTTGAGAAACTTACCGGTTACTCCAAAAATGAGGTAGAGGGCAAAAAAAGTTGGGCTGAATTAGTTGTTAAAGATGACCTGGCGAGGATGCAGGAGTACCACCGTTTGCGGAGGATTGATCCGGATGCGGCCCCAAGGAACTACGAATTTCGCTTTATTCACAGAGATGGCAAAATCAGAGACGCGTTTGCGACAATTGCCATGATACCGGGAACTAAAAAAAGCCTGATATCCATTTTAGATATAACCGACCGCAAGCACGCGGAAGAGACATTGCGGGAATCGGAAGAGAAATATCGATCCCTGGCATCGACGGAGGACTCGATGTACCTTGTAGACAGGGATTGCAGGTATCTGTTCATGAATGAAGGACATTTATCAAGATTTGGCATGACATTGGACAAAGTCGTTGGTAGATCATACAGTGAGTTCCATTCCAAGAAATACACAAAGGAATTTACTAAGAAAGTGGAACATGTGTTTGAAACCGGAACATCTATCCAGCATGAAAATAAAAGTGAAAGAGACGGAAGATATTTCCTCCGGACATTCAGTCCTGTGAAAGATAAGGATGGAAGAGCAACAGTTGCCGTAACGGTAGTGTCCAAAGACATCACCGACCGTAAGGCGGCTGAGGAGGCGCTTGCAAAGAGTGAGGAACGTTACAGACGTCTCGTGGAGTCGGTAACGGATTATATTTATTCTGTCAAGATTGAAGATGGACATTCTGTCGCCACGACACACGGCCCTGCCTGCATTACAGTAACAGGTTACACGGCAGAGGAGTATGATGCTGATCCGGACCTCTGGTTCCAGATGGTGTACCCGGATGACCGCGAAGCTGTGATTAAGCAAACACACTGCATACTTTCAGGGGAGAATCCACCGCCCATTGATCACAGAATAATCCACAAAGACGGCTCCATTCGGTGGGTTAGGAACACATCCGTCCTTTTTCATGATAGTGAAGGGCGTCTTGTCGGATACGACGGCATGGTATCGGATATCACCGTGCGCAAGTATGCAATGGAACAACTTCGGCAAAGCAAGGACATGCTTCGCATGGTTTTTGACGGCATTTCAGATCCTCTTATCATGTTGGACAAAAACCATGTTGTAAAGATGCTCAACAGGGCCGCCAGGGATTACTACAAGTTGAACAATTACAGAGATGCTATAGGGAAGCCCTGTTTCAATGCATTTTTCGGAGAATCAGGCCCGTGCGAAGGATGTGAATACCCTCTTTCAGCTATGAAAGGCTATGTCGGGACATTTGAGCGAAAAGGCAGGATGGACCCTGATAGATTAGAACAGGTCGTCGTATATCCCGTGAAAGATGAAGCGGGTGGGCCGGATGCAACGATTGTACGCATAAGCGACATCACAGAGTCAAGGCTGATGCAAAGACAGATCATGCAAAGCGAGAAGCTCGCGTCTCTGGGACTTCTTGTTTCAGGTATTGCACATGAGATCAATAATCCCAATAGCTTTATTGTCTTCAATATCCCCATACTGAGAGAGTATACGGAGAATCTGTTACCAATCATCGACGAGTATGCAGAAAATCATCCTGATTTTGAATTATTCGGCATGCCATACCAGGAATTCCGCAAGGATATCTTCAAGCTCCTTGATAATATAGAACATGGATCCCATAGAATCACCAACACAGTCTCCAGACTGAAAGGATTTGCCAGAAGAAGGGATAGACAAGGAAGATACAAGGTTGACCTAAAGCAGGTGGTTGAGCAGGGAGTAGATATTTGCCGTTCAGAGATAAAGAAAACAGTCAGATCCTTCGAAGTGGATATCCCCGAAAACCTCCCGCAGATTTTCACCGATCCCGAGGCTCTGGAGCAAATACTGATCAATCTGTTGATCAATGCCGCACAGGCTTCAGACAAGGAGGATTCCTGGATAAGGCTGAGTGTCTTATCAGTAGACAGGTATCCGCATCACCACGTCATTGAGGTTAGTGACAATGGATGCGGCATGGATGAAAAAATAAAAGAAAAGATATTCGATCCCTTCTTTACTACCAAGGCATCTGTGGGAACAGGTCTGGGCCTCTATGTCTGTAACACCGTGGTTGCCGAGTTGGGAGGACGCATTGAAGTGGAGAGCAAACCCGGTCAAGGTAGCACCTTCCGGGTGATTCTGAACAATGTGGAATAAAAGTAAAAAAAGGGTTAATTCCTATATACTAAATTTGGTCTGTGCGCTTTGTATACGTTTGAAATGATCAGAATGTTCAGGGGAGGCACAAATGGGTAACAGAATAATTGTTGTCGATGATGAGCAGGATTTTTTGGATAGCATCATGAGGGGACTGATAACTGCCGGCTATAAAAATGTACGCACAGAGAGCAACCCGAAAGAAGCGGCTGTAATTTTCGAACAGGGAGGAGCTTACGATATTGCATTAATAGACATAACAATGCCTGGCCTGAATGGGATG
This sequence comes from Syntrophales bacterium, assembly GCA_035625045.1. Lineage (GTDB taxonomy): Bacteria > Desulfobacterota > Syntrophia > Syntrophales > UBA2185 > DATKLL01. Next base: position 6,995 of record DASPQI010000109.1, read on the forward strand.
GAACTACTCGAAGTAATAAAAAAATATAGTCCGAGCACCGAGTGTATCATGGTCACAGCAGTTAATGAGGCGAAGGTGGCGGTGGAATGTTTAAAGAAAGGGGCTTATGACTACCTGGTAAAACCACTATCCAAAGACGATCTGATCTTAAGAATCAACCATGCTGAAGAGAGAAAGCGGCTCTTGGATATCCTCGATCTCAAGAAAAAGGATGTCTTACCGGAACTAATGTACCCGGAGGCCTTTGAAAATATCGTCACGAGATCGGTCAATGTTTTGAGAATATTAAAGGAAGCAGAACTCCATTCCGTCAGCGATGTAGCTGTTTTGATCACAGGAGAAAGCGGGACAGGTAAGGAGCTCCTCGCCAAGGCCATTCACATGGCTAGTTCCAGAGCGAACTCAACCTTCATGCCTGTAAACATGGCCTCTCTACACAGCTCTCTGTTTGACGCCGAATTTTTTGGCCATACCAAAGGGGCATTTACGGGAGCTGAGAAGGATCGTGTGGGTTATCTGGAACACGCAAATCATGGCACCCTGTTTTTGGATGAAATAGGCAGTATGCCCTTCGATCTTCAGGGAAAGTTGCTGCGGGTACTGCAGGAAGGCGAATTCACAAAGTTAGGAACAAGCAGGCTTCAGAAAACGGATGTTCGATTTATTGCTGCTACCAATGAGAATCCTGACAGGTTGTTAGCCAGGGGAATGTTTCGCAAAGACCTATACTACCGACTCAAAGGGGCGTGGCTTCACCTTCCGCCTCTAAGGGAAAGACAGGAGGATATTCCCCTCTTGATAGGCAAGTTTCTGACAGAATTCCAAAAAGCTCCTGAACCGAAGCGTATTGACGAAAAAGCCATATCGATGCTTACGGCGTACGACTATCCCGGAAATATCAGAGAGCTTAGGTCTATTCTCCAAGCGGCTGTTAATCTAGCACAAGACGGACCCATTACTGCTCATCTTCTGCCGGATCATGTACGAAGCCGAAGGTCAATTGCAAAGTCTGCACCTCAAACAGAATCCGAAAAGATTGCTCCCCTTGCAGAAGTGGAAAAAGCTCATATACTCAAGGCCTATGATCAAACGGCAAAGAACAAGACCGAAGCAGCCAGACTTCTGAATATAGGTGTCAATACCCTCCGCAGAAAGCTGGAATCGTATGGCGTTGAATAGTCCATAATAGACCGCTCCAAAATGGTATATATTACTGTAAGTAATTGATGATTGAGGTCGTTTCATTTCAATGCGCGCCAAATTGGAGTACTAAACACGCCAACCAGAACATCTGCAAAATACTCCATCAGTCACATCTTCTACCACTAACATACTGAATATATGCATTATTCCATTATTTTCTGGCAAACATTCCTGTGTGGCATGATTGGTGCTCATTAGCCTGCCGTATCATCGCAATTCGCTATATAAGTTTTTTTATTTTTGTGCGGCTGTCACAGACAACCACAAAAAATTTTACCGGTGGTGACGGCGCCTATAATTAGAAAGGAAAGGAAAGCAATGTTAAACATAAATAGATTTAAACTTTCGACGAGGATACTTATGCCGGCGGTAATTATCACGGCCTGTTTCTCTCTGGTCCTCGCCTGCATTTATCCGACAGTAAAGCAAAGGATGATTGAGGCCAAGCATCTAAAAACCAGGCATGTAGTAGAAACGGCCTGGGGGGTATTGGACTATTACGCGAAACTGGCCAAGTCAGGGGGCATGCCGATGGAGCAAGCAAAGCAGCAGGCTTTGGAGTCGGTCAGAAATCTGCGTTATGAAGGGAATGAGTATTTCTGGATAAATGATATGGAACCCCGGATGATTATGCATCCTATTAAGAAAGAGTTGGACGGCAAGGATTTGACCGATTTTAAAGACCCAAATGGCAAAAGACTATTTGTAGCCTTTGTGGAGAAGGTTAAGAATGAAGGAGCAGGGTTTGTGGACTATAACTGGCCAAAACCTGGGTACACACAGCCGGTACCAAAAATTTCTTATGTCAAGGGGCTGCCCGATTGGGGATGGGTTATAGGTTCGGGGATCTATATTAATGATGTGGAAAAAGAGCTGGGTCAAATGCTGAATCAAATATTGTATATTATTCTTGCCGCGGTGATCCTCATCGCTATAGGCGGCTTGCTCTTTTCTTATATAATGGCCAGATCTATATCCCGTCCGATTTACCGTATCATTAATGATCTAAACGGTGGTGCCGAGCAGGTGGCATCTTCTTCATTCCAGATATCTGAAGCCAGTCAATCTTTAGCCGAGGGTGCTTCAGAGCATGCGGCGGGTTTACAGGAGACTTCAGCTACCATGGAAGAGGTGGCATTTATGACCAAGCAGAACGCCGATCATTCTCATCAGGCCAATACTCTGATGGTGGATACAAGTAAGGTTGTCGAAGAGGCCAATTGCGCCATGAAGGAGCTGACTAGATCTATGGCAGAGATCTCACATGCGAGCGAGGAAACAGCCAAGATCATCAAGACGATTGATGAGATTGCCTTTCAGACCAATCTGCTCGCCTTGAACGCCGCTGTGGAGGCGGCCCGGGCAGGAGAGGCAGGAGCCGGGTTCGCAGTGGTGGCAGATGAGGTGAGGAACCTGGCCATGCGCGCGGCTGATGCAGCGAAGAATACAGCCAATCTGATTGAAGATACAGTCAAGAAAATCAAAAATGGTTCAGATATCGTGGTAAAGACCAATGATGCCTTTTCGAAGGTGTCGGCAGGGGCTAAGAAAGTTGGAGAGCTGGTGGGTGAGATTGCGGCAGCTTCCCAGGAGCAATCTCAGAAGATTGAGCACATCAACGGTGCTGTATCTGAGATGGACAAAGTAATTCAGCAGAGCGCGGCCCATGCGGAAGAGTCAGCATCGGCTTCCGAAGAGATGAGCGCCCAAGCCCAGCAAATGAAGCTGTTTGTAGTAGACTTAACTGCTCTGGTTAGTGGAAAGTCAAACGGTAAAGGCAAGGTATCTGAAAGCAATTCTGAATCCGTAGGCACAAGACTGGCAAAGCTCGCTCATAAGGATGAGAATGTTCAACTACTTTCGGCAAAAGAATTCGTAGCCCATAAAGCAAGGCTTGTGAGGCCGGCTCAGTTGAATGTCATGGAAGAGGAAAACTTCAAGAATTTCTAACACCAGGAATTTGTATAGGGATGGGGTGAGAATACATTGCCCCTGGTATCCCGCCCCATCCTTTTTCATCGTTCAATCAATGGAATGAAGGTATCTGGAAAGGTCCAAAAAGGAGGTCCCGCCATGCAGTATGCGTCAAGTAATGTAACAGGAGAAAGAACGCCTCAAGAAATCGAGACTAAAAACACCGGGGAAGGAAAATACCTGACCTTCAGTCTCAGGGGCGAGGAATATGGGATTGAAATTATCAAGGTAAAAGAAATCATCGGAATCATGAACATCACGACGATTCCGCAGACTCCTGCATATGTCAGGGGGGTCATCAACCTCAGGGGGAAGGTCATACCCGTTATTGATCTGCGCCTTAAGTTTGGCATGGAGGAGTCACCCTATACTGACCGCACGTGTATCGTAGTAGTGGACATTTATGAAAGCAGCAAGGGGAACTTCTTCATGGGCATCATTGTCGATTCAGTCTCCGAGGTAATAAATATCCGCGGTGAGGAGATCGAGAAGACACCGAGCTTTGGGGTCTCCCTGAGAAATGATTACTTTATCGGAATGGCGAAGGTGAAAGATGCCGTTAAGCTCTTGCTGGATATTGATCGGGTTGTGGTCTCTGACATGTCTATGGCGGGAACTCTCATCCAGTGAGATTATTTTAAAATAAATCAGAGCGACGTTTTACCTTTCTGAATAAATCGGAATCGATTTCGAATGAAAGGAGTATTTCAATGAAAATATTAGTTGTTGATGATGAAATCGATGAGGTAGAGAGCCTGAACAGGGGCTTGAGAAGCAAAGGGTACCATGTTCTGCAAGCATTAAACGCCCAGGAGGCTCTAAACCACCTTTGTAATGACGCCACCAGGATCGATCTTGTTATAACAGATTATGCCATGCCAATGATGAATGGAATGGATCTCCTGCGAGATATACGTAAGAATCATGGAAATTTGCCGGTAATAATGATGACGGCCTATGGGAAAAAGGACCTGATCATTGATGCGTTGCGCAATCGTTGTGACTGCTTTATAGAAAAACCATTTACCCTTGAGCAATTGCTAAATGAGATTGAGAGGGTTAAGGCTTACATACTTCAAAATATGAGCTTGCATCAACTATCCGAATCGATTCCCATGTTTGTACATCAGATAAAAAACCCCCTTGCGTGCATTAATGGAAGCGCGGAGATTGCCATCCATAAGTTGAACGACTCGGAGGCCATCAAAAAATGCATTGAACGCATTATAGCATCCGTTGATAGAATTACCGTGATAAATAAAGAAATGCTGGAGACCATTCGTCCGGACGAAGTGAAGATGGAGATAATAGAAATCAAATCCGTAATCGATGATTGTTTGGTCATGTTTAAAGACGTGCTAACCTTAAAAGACATTTGTATTGAAAATCACATAAGCAGGTCATCTCTGCACGTTTTGGGGCGTAAGTTTGACCTGGAACAATTATTCAGGAACCTGGTTTCAAACTCAATCGATTCGATGAATGGCAGGCCTCAAAAATTACTAAAGATACAGGCTGAAGCAAATGAGGACCCTTTTTCAATATCAATATCCATAGAAGACACGGGTTGTGGAATCTCCGAACAGGAAATGAAAAATATCTTCACCCCATATTTCACCCTCAAGAAGAATGGCACAGGTCTGGGCCTTGCCGTTGTCAAGAAGGTTATTGAAGAACATAAAGGAAAGATCGAGGTAAAGAGTGTGGTAGGAACAGGGACAACTTTTATCGTAACCCTGCCTTCCCTTTGATTGAATATTTTATCACTCCTCTCCGTTTTATCAAACTAATAGACACGATCCCCTTTCCCGGAAGTCAAGGGTTACGGCACCTTCCCCTTGACACAGGATCATTTTGACTTATATTATTAGTTTAAAAAGCAAGTGACTGTAAAAACCTGGAAAATTCACAATATTAATCCTGTAAAAAATGTCAGGACATTTCCTACTTTGAGGATGGCGAATTATGAATGACGAATTAACAGAAACACTATCACCAGACTTGTGCGCAAGTAAAATATTTGAGATCAGCGGCACAAAATTTGATCCTGACGCCGCTTATGATTTATGGCCGAGAATTTTGCAGCATAAATGGCTCATGTCTGAAAAGCTCGGCCGGGACGTGGGCTTGCGTGTTGCGTGCATCGATTTTCTCGAAAATATAGAACAGGCTAATGAAGAATTCCTGGCCTATAAGCGGAGGGACATTCTGAATGAGATGGGGGCTCAGACTATCGGAAAAGAAATATGGGACACCATCTCCGAATCCCAGCCTCCCAAGCAGCTGGTTCAGAGAAAAATCATACTGCCGTTGACAGAGCGGGATCTCTCGGAGAAACATGGAGTTGTTCCCCCTAAGACTATCATCTTCTTTGGCCCGCCCGGTACAGGGAAAACTCATTTTGCCAGAGCAATAGCTGGAGCTCTTTCCTGGTGGTTTATAGAAATTGCTCCGAGCATGCTGATGGTTGACGGAACCGAAAAGGTGGGCGCTAATCTGCGCGTGATAATGGAAAAGGCGAGAAACCTGCAAGAATCAGTCATCTTCATCGATGAGTTTGAGGAAATCGCCGGCAGCCGGGATGAGGCGAGCCGGGTTGACAAGTCCATTACAAATGAATTTCTCAAGCAAGTACCGCTGCTCAAAAACCAGGGCAACAATATACTTCTTATTTGTGCCACCAATTATATCCGGCAGCTCGATGCGGCATTGCTTCGCCCGGGAAGATTTGATTGCATCATTCCAGTAGGCGGTTTGAACGAGGACGAGAGAAAAACTATTCTGGAACACTATCTGTCCAAGTTGCATACAGGGGATATCGATCTTGTTCGTATAATCAAGATGACATCCCGGTTTACACCTGCCGATATGGAATATCTCTTCCAGCAGGTTGCTCAGTTGGCCTTCGAACAGGAACTTGCTACAAAGCAGGATTATAGGGTAAGTACTGAAACTATTTTTGAAATTATGCCAAAAATCCGTCCTTCTCTGACTGACGAAATCATTGAAGAGTTTGAAAAAGACAGCATCACCTATTCCCGAGTTTAAAAGACATCCCCGCCTCACCATAATTTCCATGAAAGTGATAAGTGAGGCCAAAATCAGGATTTCTAAGATTTCAAGTACCGGAAATACGATGCGTTGGTGTTGAGGAGCATCACCTGCGCACAAGGAAACGAAAACGCATCGTGTTCAAATTGCAGCCGATTTATTTTTTAGCCGATTTCTTGTCGATCGCGGCGTTGAATTTCTCCGCGTTTATAACAAACCTTTCGTGTGTTGCCGCGGATACCTTTTCTGCGTCATCGTATGCTTCCAGTGAAAACGTCAATTTACGCCCCTCAACTTTTTCCAGTTTCCCCTTTACGGTAATTGTCATTCCCGCCGGGGTCGCCGCGGTATGGATCATATTTATGCCGATACCAACTGTCTGCTCATTTGGCCAGTCGAGATGGGGGTTGAGCGCTTTGATACAGGAAAATTCATATAGTCCTACGAGGAATCCCGTAGCGAAAACTTTCGGCATGACTTGGCCTTCACCAAATTCCGGATAAAGAAATGGGACGGTCTTGTTTTCGGGCACCTTGAATTTAAACTCAACAGTCAGTCCGGGTTTTAAGGAATCTTTCATGGTATACCTCCATTCTGAAATTAGATCTCTGTCTGAGGCAATAAATCTAAATTTTTGAAATAAGTCAAACATAAAAAACGTCTTTTTGACACAAAATCCTCTTCACACCGAAAAACAAAATTGACAGACGCACGGCTTGAATTGTGGTAGTATGTGCTGAGATCAACGGTACTTAACAGAACAATGAGAAACTCTATGGATGATCACACCATCTTGAGTCAACTTGAAGGACTGGCCGACCAGATCGGGATACAAATACGATATGAAAAAATTGTAGAAGAAGACTTAACGAGCGCGGGTGGTCTCTGCCGATTGAAGGGAGAATGCTTTATTATTGTCAATTCCAGGGCACCTGCAAAAGATAAAATTCAAGCACTGGTTAAGGCCCTGAAAAATTTTGATCTCAGTGACGTCTATATTCGACCTGCTTTAAGGGAATTGTTAGAGAGTGTTCAATAGTCAAATGTTGGTTTGTTTCCCGGCGTCAGTTAGTAATCAGGCAGGATAATATTGATTGTTACAGATGGGGGTTACAGATTTCGATATAGAGTTGATCTTCAAATGATCCCGGGTAAATATGGTACCATTGCGCATCCGGGGTTTGACTCGCTTTTAAAATCGTTTCTCTTTTATCAAAATAATACGTAACGATAACCCTCGCCAGTTTTTCGCTGCAGTCTATATCAAAAAGTTCCTGCTTATGGTGCCAATTTTTCACAGCCTTATCAGCTTTTACAGTTTCCGGTCTTTTCCCCTCCGCCAAGACTATCTTTTTCGCCTGGACAGGTTTGTCTGCCGGCGTCTTTTGACTTTCTTTATCATCCTTCTTTAACGGCAACGGTTTATTATTTACTGCTGTTGCTTGGCTTACTTTATTATTTTGCACCCTCACCTTTTGTGAGCTCTTTTTCTTTAACCTTTTTTTTACTTCCGTACCCTGGGTGGTTTCACTTTTTTGGATTTGGGGGCTGGGAGATGAGTTTCCTTCATTATTGGCCGAGACCTGTTTTGTATCCCCTCCGGGTTTTGGTGAGGCGTTTCCCGTTTCTGTATTGAGGTTAGGAGATGAATCTCCTCCAACCTTAGTTAAGACACTCTTCGCGGGGCTGGGAGATGATTGTGCCCCTATCTTAGCCCATATCTGTCCCGTGTACATTGAAGGGTATCGAATAGACTCTCTGTCGTATGATTGCGTAGGCTCTGCAGCAAAGACCAAGGGCGGTAAAATAAACATTCCAATCAGTATATAAATAAAAGACTTCACAAGTCCTGAACGGAATTTCTTTATTTTAGATGCCGGTACCATTGTATAGGTCTCAACTGCGATTTCAGGCATTAAAATCATCTTCCCTTAATTCCTTGTTTTTAAAAGGTATTCAATTTTCTCTGAAGAAGTATTATATCCCATATATCGGAAATTTTTTTGTATAACTTTAAAAATAAATGGCTCATTGATCTGCCCCCACACATTTTTCAAACCGGTTTTAATAAAGAAATTAGGCAGGATGAGTAATCATTTATAAGCTGTTTGGTTCTAATTTAAATTCGATAAATGATGACCGCTCTGGCTTTGTTATCGATCATGTGATCAACTTGACTTTTTGAAATCAAGCGTACGTAGATTTTGACACGCATCAAACATTTCAACCGGAATTCGATATTCATAGTCTTGTCTCGGTTGATGCAGTATTATCCCATCATTTATTGCCCCTGTATTAACTCATAACCACTATCAGACTACGTAAATTTAATCTTTTTCATGCCGCTGGGGACGTGTTTGGGTATAACTTCCCTAACTTCCTGTTATTCATTGAAAAAATGTTTTACAATTTCATTTATCATTACTTCCGTCTGGCTTAAGGTGGGCGCCAGGACACTGGGGGAAATGGCAATTGTATCCCATGCCAGGTCGACAAGAGGCGGAACAAATATCTCGCCACTGTGGCCGAATTGGAAGGCGATGGACATGACATTGGCAAAGTGTATGATGGATGCACCGAGCAGGCTTGGGGAACCCGACGGCTCGTGGTGGAACCCGACCATATTCTCCAGCACAACTGGAAAGTTCCACTTTCTCAAAAGGGATGATGCCACGGTTGTGTGATCGAACCCGAATACCTCTTTCTCCATTCTGTAAAGCGGCGTCAGTCTATTTCGCGATTCGATTATGGCCTGCTTCGTGGATTGCGGCATAGCCTTCGAAACAACAAGCTTACCCATATCGTGCAGCAGTCCGGCTACAAAAAAACGTTCCTCAGCCGAACCCAGCTTAGCCTTGTTACGGGCGAGGATGCTTGCAATGGTTCCGCATGCAATTGAATGAAGCCAGAAGTTCTTCATATCGATGAGTTTCTGCGGAATACCTTCAAAGAAGCGGACAGCGATCACTCCCAGCGCAAGGGTGCTTATTTCATCCATGCCTATAAGAGTGATTGCCCTGGTAACGGAATCTACTTTAGACGGGAGGCCATAGAAGGCGCTGTTGGCAAGTCTGAGAAGTTTGGTCGATAAGCTCATGTCTTTACTGATCACCTCGGCCAGGTGAGATACCGAACTACTCGGGTCATTCAACACCTTGCTAATCCGGTAGTATATATCGGGGAACGAGATGAACTGGACATTCCGAATCAATTCCTCTGCAGAAACGAGTCTCTCTTTTTCTTTCTCGCGGGAGATATTTGCGGCGTCCACTTCAAGAGTCGCAATCTCCGGGAGATTACCGCCACTGGATAGTTTTTGGGTGAGATGAAGGATCTTCAGTCTCTTCAGCTCCTTTATAGCCTCATGATCGCAGTTCGAATATTGAAACAGGAGTGACACATAGTCTTCACATTTCTTGAGCACTGCGCGATCGATCTGCGCCGTTGTTTCTTCAGCTACCTTTTGCTGGTCTAACCCTTCAATATCCGCTTCGGTGATTCCCCAACTCTTTAATATTTCTATGTGCTTTTTGTGGATGACTGTTCCTTGCCCCAAGAGGAACTTGCCCATCGAGTCCATAAGATCACTCGCCAAAACCATGCCTGTTCTCAAATCATCTACATTGACTTTGCCCACGGCACTTTCCTTCGATAAAAGCTGGTTGAACTAATTTCATTTGAAACCCTCATGCCGACGAGTTGGCACATCATAAATAATTCTGCCCTGTAGAGAAGGAGGCTAGACAAGAAAGCTTGGGCGACTTTTATTCCTCCATTAAAATTATCGGCATATATTTGTTGAAACTTTACACCAAGCCTTCTTCCTTGTTATCAATAGAAATTGGATCGCAGGAAATATCCATGATTTCAATCGTAAATTAATAAATACATTTAACTGAAGGAATCATTGCATTATGATTGTATAATGAATGTTTCGATCTTGCATAATAAGCACCTATAATTAATTATAGGATTTACATAAAAATATTGATAAATTCATCTGCCATAGAATCTTAGGGAAGGCGGTCGTAAATCAATGCAAAATACCTTCAGGCTCAATGAGATCGACACGGTTGAAATCCTGACACTTCAGGATAATTTCATCGACATTACAGCATCAGATAACAGCGACATTGTATCGAGAGCCAGGGCTCTTATGCATGGACAGATAAAGAATTCTATACTAGCGGAACACGGTTTTTCTGCCATTATAAAAACGACAGCTGCTGACCGAACCAGAACCTTTCTGTTTGATTTTGGATTTTCGAAAGACGGTGCGGCAACAAATGCCAAGGCCTTAAGTATTGATATGGGCGATGTTGAAGTGATAACTTTGTCTCATGGTCATAGCGACCACTTTCTCGGTTTTGAAAAATTAGTCAAAATGATTGGGAAGGAAGGAATTCAATTAGTTCTCCATCCAGCAGCATTTAAGCAACAGCGTTACCTCAAGTATGCCGGTGATTTCAAGGCTCACTTCCCCAGCATTACGAGGCAAAAGATCGAGAAGAAAGGAGTAAAATTAATTGAAACGAAAAATCCCTTGAAGCTTTTAGATGGTGACGCATTGTACTTAGGAGAGATACATCGTAAGACTGGATTTGAAAAGGGCATGCCCAATGCATTCTTTATTAATAAAGGTATTGAGATGTGGGATCCCATTGAGGAAGATACTGGTGTGGCGATAAATCTGAAAGGAAAAGGTTTGATAATTCTTACCGGATGCTCTCATTCAGGTATCATCAATACGGTTAAATACGCCAGTGCCATAACCGGTGTTAGCTCCATTCATGTAATTATGGGTGGTTTTCATCTTAGCAGTCCTGCCTTTGAACCAATTGTGGGAAAAACAATAAAGGAACTGAAAAAAATTAAACCCAACTACATTGTACCAACTCACTGTACAGGAAGAAAAGCAGTTATGAAAATCGAGAGAGAAATGCCTAAGGAATTTATCTTAAATATGGCAGGGACAAAACTGACTTTTACTTCGTGAAAGAAATAATAGACATGTCAATAAGATTTATGTAAATTTCATATCGAAATGAACAAGAATATTGGATATTTAATTAATTGGGAATACTGATGCAACCGAGGAGAATAATAGTGTGAACACTGAAAAACGGAACTTTGATAAAGAGGCTGCTTCTTGGGATGAGCAACCTGGAAGGGTAAAGTTGGCAAAAGATATTGCTCATGCCATATCAAAGCAGATCATATTG
>DASPQI010000110.1:0-5859 GCA_035625045.1 Syntrophales bacterium
AAGGCTGGCTGTATAAAACCCCGGAAGGCATCAGGGTTAGACCGGAGAGCGCGTATGCCGGCAAGGAAAATCCCCACGGCAAAAAATTCGAGGGAATCATCAGATGGGCAACCCCTGTTTATAATGATAGGGGCGAAAAAGCCGGCTATGTAACCGCGGCTTTGGATCACACCCATGTAATGGAATTCACCGACCACATAGTTCCTACGGAGGAGAGGTTTACGATCTTACCAGACGGCGGGTCAGGCAATTATGCATTCATCTGGGATAATGAGGATCGATGCATATCCCACGCCCGTGATTTTTTTATATGCGGGTTCGATCCAAAAACCGGAAAAGAGGTGCCGGGATGGATAAGCGAGGAGACTTACGATGAATATGAAAAAAGCGGGATGACTTTAGAGGCATTTGTCCAGAAGCTGCCCTCCTTTCGAAATTTCACTCAGAAAAAAACAGGTTCAAGCGAACAGATAAAAGCGGGTAAAATCCCGTTGGATTGCAGGGTGCTCGATACCGCACCCCAATGCCAGGGCTGGCATGAAGGTACGAAAGACGGCGGATCAGGATCATTCCTGATATTGTGGAGCGGTCTTTGGAAACTTACCACATATGCCGCTATTCCTTACTACACCGGCCCTTATGGAAGGTCAAAAAAAGGGTTCGGGTACGTGACTATCGGGGCCAACGTCGATGATTTTCATAGGGATGCCAATCTTACGAAGGCCAAAATAGAAAAAAGCATTCTCGATGAAGGCAAAGAGATTGTAGCGGCAAATAACAAAACCAGGGAGCTGATCAGCGAGAGCGCATCCAGTAACCGGAAGCTTATTACCGTCATCTCGTTGATAGTCGGCCTGGCTGTTATCAGCATTTCGCTCATGATAAGTCTGAATATGACCGGACCCCTGCGGCGATTAACTAACGGGGCACTTGCCATGAGCAAGGGCAACCTTGATCAATCCATTGAAGTGAAGTCGAAAGATGAGATAGGTCAGCTTGCAAAATCATTTAACGAAATGGCGAAAGCCATATCTGAAGTGGACCAGATGAAATCAGAATTTGTTACAATAGCATCACATGAATTAAGAACGCCGATTCAAGCTATGATGTTAGGGGTATCCGGTATCCTAGAGGGATATTCCGGGAAAATTGACGAAGAAGTCAGAGAAGATCTAGAACTCGCCAAAGTAGGAATTGAAAGGCTTATGAGGATCGTTACAAATCTTCTCGACCTGTCCCGGATTGAAGCCCATAAGATCGAGTTAAATGTTACCAGGACATCGGTTGCAGAAATCATAGACGGTGCAATTGCGGAGGTCTCCGATCTGGCTTATGCACACCGGCATACCATAGTTAAAATGGTATCCTCGTATATACCTGATATCCATGCCGATAAAGACCGAATGATCCAGGTAATAATAAATCTCTTAAGTAACTCCATCAAATATACACCGGATGAAGGAAGGATTATAGTAAGGGCCGAAAGGGATGGGGAAGAGTTTATAATTGCCGTTGCGGATAACGGATACGGAATACCTGCATGGGCCAAAGAAGAGGTATTTAAGAAATTCTTCCAGGCGGACAGTGTCATGTCGCATAAACTGGGGGGAAGCGGGCTGGGGCTCACGATTACAAAAGGGATTGTGGAAAAACACAGCGGTTCCATACAATGTGAAAGTCCTGTCCCGGATGGGGATTTCCCCGATCTTCCCCTGGGTGGAGAGCGCAAAGGAGCGATTTTCATAATTCGCCTTCCGGCAGACATCCGAAGTGCTTAGTAAATTATAAAGAAAGGAAAACTCCATGGAGATTAAGAAAATTCTGGTAGTCGATGATGACAAGCCAATCTCGTCCTATTTGCAGAGAAAGTTTGCCAAACTGGGTTATACAGTATATGTTGCAGAGGACGGTGAAGAAGCCGTCGAACAGGCGTTTTCAAATCTTCCGGATATCATTCTGCTGGATGTAAAACTGCCAAAGTTGAGCGGGATCGATGTCTGTAAGAGGCTGAAAGCGGATGGGAGAACAAGAGGAATCCCGATCCTTATGCTTTCTGCCAAGGCACAGTCTTCTGAAATTAATGAGGGTTTGAAAGCGGGAGCCGATAAGTATCTATGCAAGCCGGTGAGTTTTCCCGATATCCTGAGTGAGATACGTTCTTATGAGGAGAAATAGGTTTTTGTTTGAAGGGAAGTATTTTTATGAAAAAGACCATAATAGATAAGGAAGAAGAACAAAGGCGTTTTCTGCAGGAATATATTTTTGATCTCGAAGATATCAAGGATAAAGCGGAAGAACTCGCTATAGCTCACGAGAAATTGAAACAATCGCAGGACCTGCTCATGGCGGTTCTGGGGAGCACGACACACGGTATATGTCTCCTCAGGAACCAAACGTTTGTCTGGTGCAATAAGGCATTTACAGACATTTTGGGGTGGGAGCTGGATGAAATAAACGGCAGGTCAACGGAGATCATATATGTGGATACCGGAGAGCACTATAAAGACAATACCATTCACGGTGTCTTTCAACGACCTTTTTCAAACATGTACGAATACGATCTCGTGCACAAAGACGGCCATCATGTTCCATGCCTGGTAACGGGTCGGCCCTTTGATGTAAACGATCCCTCCAGGGGCTATATTTTATCTTTTACGGACTTCACGGAACGTAAACGGATGGAACAGGAATTGATGCGACATCGTGACCGGCTTGAAGAAATTGTCAAGGAACGTACGGCTAAACTGCAATTGGCGAATGAACAACTTAACATGGAGATTTCCGAGCGTAGGCAGGCTGAGGAGGCATTACGGGAATCTGAACAGCGTTTGTCTGATATCATTGATTTCTTGCCTGATGCGACCTTGGCCATTGATCGAAAGGGGAAAGTAATCGCCTGGAACAAGGCTATTGAAGAAATGACCGGTGTCAAGGCCGAAGACATGATGGGGAAAGGGGATTATGAATATGCCGTGCCGTTCTACGGTGTGCGGAGGCCGATACTGATTGATTTGGTATTTATATCTGATGAAGAGATTGAAAAGAAATATAGGTTCATCAATAAGAAAGGAGATATTCTTTTAACCGAGGCCGATGTACCGATGAAGAATCAACATCGCATACTTTGGGGGAAAGCCAGACCTTTATATGACAGCAAGGGTAATATTGTAGGTGCCATTGAATCTATCCGGGATATCACCGCACGCAAGCAGGTGGAAGTTGCTCTTCAGGAAAGTGAGGAACGTTATCGGACGCTCGTGGAAAATGCCAGTGATATAATCTTCAGGACGGACAGCACGGGTCACTTCATCTTCTTCAACCCGGTGGCATTGCGGCTTTCAGGATTCACTCAAGAGGAGCTTCTTGGGAAGAACTACCTGACATTGATCAGACCGGATATGCGCGATGAAGCCGCCAAATGGTTTGGACGCCAGTTTGTTAAGAAAATCGAAAATACATATTTTGAATATCCCTTTATTACTAAAAGTGGCCAGGAAATCTGGATCGGGCAAAACACGCAGTTGATGTTAGAAGAAGGCAATGTTGTCGGATTTCAGGCGGTGGCCAGAGACGTCACGGAGCGCAAACAGGCGGAGGAACTATACAGGACACTGGCGGACAGTGCACACGCGGGCATTTACATAGCGCAGGGAGGAAAGATCCAATTTGTGAACCCCCACATTATGGAATACACGGGATATTCAGAAGCTGAGCTGATCGGGACGAATATCAGTGATGTTGTCCATCCGGATGATCGTGAAATGGTACGAACTAATGCCATCGCGATGCTGAAAGGAGTACGAACTGCTCCCTATGAGTACCGCATTATCGACCGGACGGGTCGCATCAGATGGCTCATGGAAACGGACAAATCCATAACCTACAAGGGGAATCGTGCTGTCTTAGGTAACACCATGGATATCACAGAGAGGTTTCAGATGGAGAAGTTTTTCCGTCAGGCCCAGAAGATGCAGGCCATCGGAACACTGGCAGGGGGAGTTGCCCATGACTTCAACAATATCATTGCGGCAATGATCGGATATACGGAGATGGCGCAAATTGATGTCCGTCCGGACAAGCGGAAATATTATCTGGATCAGGTGCTTCGCTCCTGCGATCGGGCGAAAAATCTTGTTAACCAGATACTCACCTTCAGCCGCCAGCAGGAACAGGAACGGAAACCAGTTCTTCTTGCCCCCATCATTGAGGAAGAGATCAAACTGCTCAGGTCTTCCCTGCCGGCTACCATTCAAATTAACCAGAGTATCGCAGGTGAGACAACCGTGGTTCTTGCCGATCCGACCCAGATCCATCAGGTATTAATGAATCTATGCACCAATGCCGCCCATGCCATGCGGGAGAAAGGGGGGATATTGGATATTCGACTGGCCGAGGAGAGGATTGAAACTGGACAAACAGACCATCCCCTCGGTTTAAAAACAGGTGATTATGCTAAATTAACGGTTAGTGACACCGGTCCTGGGATCGATGCGTCTATCATAGACCGGATATTTGACCCCTTCTTTACTACAAAAGGGCCGGGAGAAGGGACCGGCCTGGGTCTTTCCATGGTGTATGGAATTATCAGGAATCTCGGGGGCGCTGTTGATGTTTTTAGTGAACCAGGGAAAGGGACGGCCTTCAGCATATATCTCCCTTTGATTGAGACAGATGAACCGGTGGAAGAGACAGTTCCCGAATCGGTTCCCGGAGGCAATGAACGAATCCCCTTTGTCGATGACGAAGTGTCACTGGTTGAGGGAGGAAAGGCGATGCTGACGTCGCTTGGTTATTACGTGACATCTATGGCGAGCAGTGTTGACGCCCTGGAGCTATTTCGTGCCCAGCAGCGGAATTTTGATCTGGTAATAACAGACATGACGATGCCGAATATAACAGGAATTGACCTTGCCAGGGAGATGCTGAAAATGCGGTCAGATATCCCCGTCATCCTCTGCACGGGTTACAGCGAAATGATATCGGAAGAGAAGGCAAAGAGCCTCGGTATTCGCAGGTTGGTAATGAAGCCCTTGTTCAGGAGAGATCTCGCCAAGGTAATAAGGGATGTCTTGAAGACGGGGTAAAGTTGTAAGCATTACCGGCTTAATAACCACCCTTGCCGGTTACTATTACCCATGGGGTTTTGAGAAGAAGCTTGATATCAAGCCATAATGACCACTCATTGATATATTTGAGATCAAGGCGTACCATTTCGTCAAACGTGGTTCTACTCCTGCCAGTGACCTGCCAGAGTCCGGTAATTCCCGGTTTGACGGAGAGCAGCCTCCGCCTGTGCCAGATGTCGTAAAGTTCGCACTCATAGGGGATGGGAGGTCTTGGGCCGACAAGTGACATCTCACCCCTCAGTACATTGAGGAACTGAGGGAGTTCGTCGAGGCTGGTCTTTCTCAAAAACCCACCGACAGGCGTAATACGCGGGTCATTGCTTAGTTTATAGACCCCCGGCGCGTTTGTGTCATCCTTGCCCTCTTTGATAAGTTTTTTAATATAATCCTTGTGGCGGTTATGATCGCTGTTAGTATACATGGAGCGGAATTTCAGGAAGGTGAATATCTCACCATTAAGACCCATTCTTTCCTGCTTGAAAAAAACAGGTCCTTCTGAGGTAAGTTTGATTGCTGCTGCAATGATCATGAGGATCGGGGAAAAAACCAGAAGGGCAAAGGAGCTTCCTGTAATATCCATAAGCTTTTTTACATATGATGCAGCCTGTCTGGAAACACTAGGTTTTGAGAGGTCTGGATAAAGTGCTATGTTGAACAGCTCATCGTTGATTGTAGATTTTACTATCTCCTCAGGAAATACATAGAATGATACTTTGATCTTCTTTATTTCCTC
>DASPQI010000111.1:0-3690 GCA_035625045.1 Syntrophales bacterium
AAAAGAAACTGCCGTAATTCACGGTAGTAAGAAACCATAACAGAGATTAATGGTAAAAAGCCTTCGTCTATAACGTTCTTAATGGGTTTAACGAAACCGTAAAGGCAAATGGGTCTTTACCGATTGTTCTTGAAATTACAAACACGCGTGAAAAAGGAGCGATGAGATGGGTAATCCCCTTAGTGTTTTAATTGTGGAAGATTCGGAGAATGATGCCCTGCTTGTTTTTCGTATGCTGGAGAAGAGCGGCTACGATTTGACGTATGAGAGGGTGGATAGACCGGAAGCAATGCGGAGTGCTCTGCAAAACAAAGAATGGGATATCGTTCTCGCTGATTATTTAATGCCTGGATTCAGCGGCATTGCCGCGCTTAAATTATTAAAGGATGCAGGACTCGATATCCCTTTCATCATTGTTTCAGGTAGGATAGGAGAGGAAACAGCGGTAGAGGTCATGAAGGCCGGCGCCCGTGACTGTATCATGAAGGATAAGTTAGAACGACTCATCCCAGCTATTAACCGTGAATTGCAGGAAGCGTCTGTAAGGAAGGGACGCAGGCAGGCGGAGGAGGAGTTGAAGCAGGCACGCGATAATTTAGAGCGATTAGTAGAGGAGCGAACTGCCGAACTCTCAGAAAAAAATCAGCAGCTCCTAGAGGAAATAGAAGAGCGCAAGCTGACAGAAGTCGCCCTGCGGGAGAGCGAAGAAAGGTTTCGCACTCTTCATGAGGCCTCTTTCGGAGGCATAGGTATACACGATGGGGGTGCCGTATTGGAGGCAAACCAGGGATTAGCCTCAATGACGGGGTATGAATTATCTGAACTTGTTGGGTTGGACGGATTGAAGCTTATCGATACGAAATCGCGTGACCTGGTCATGAAGAATATCCTCTCAGGTTTCGAAAAACCTTATGAAGTTATGGGACTCAGAAAGGATGGATCTACGTATCCTTTGGAAATACAGGGTAAGGTAATTCCCTATCGAGGCAGAAAGGTGCGTGTAACGGAATTTCGCGACATTACAGAACGCAGGCTGGCGGAGAAAACACTACGGGAATCGGAAGAGAAATATCGATCCCTGGCATCGACGGAGGATTCGATGTATCTTGTGGACAGGGATTGCAGATATTTGTTCATGAATGATGGACATCTATCGAGGTTCGGCATTCCATTAGAAAAGATCATTGGTAGAACATACAGTGAATTCCATTCCGAGAAGTATACGGAGGAATTTATTGAGAAAGTGGAACATGTATTTAAAACCGGAACATCTATCCAACATGAATATAAAAGTGAAAGAGACGTAAGATATTTCCTGCGGACATTCAGTCCTGTTAAAGATAAAGACGGCAGAGCAACAATAGCCATAACGGTAGTTTCCAAAGACATCACAGACCGCAAGGAGGCGGAGGAGCAACTTCAGCAAAGCAAGACCATGCTCCAAACGGTTTTTGACGGCATTTCGGATCCTCTTATTATGATGGATGGGGATTACTTTGTAAAGATGCTCAATAGGGCCGCCAAAGATTACTTCAAGCTGAACAATTACGGAGACGCCATCGGGAAGACCTGTTTTAATGCATTTTTCGGAAAATCAGGCCCGTGCGAAGGATGTGAACGCCCCCTATCAGTCATGAAAGGGTATGCGGGGACATTTGAGCGAAAAGGCAGGATAGACCCTGATAGATTGGAACAGGTTATCGTATATCCGGTGAAAGATGAGGCGGGTAGGCAGGATGCGGCCATTGTACGCATAAGCGACATCACTGAGGCTAGACTGATGCAAAGACAGATCATGCAGAGTGAGAAACTGGCATCCCTGGGCCTTCTGGTATCTGGTATTGCTCATGAGATCAATAATCCCAATAGCTTTATCGTCTTTAATATTCCCATATTGAGAGAGTATACGGAAAAACTGTTACCCATCGTTGATGATTATGTGAAGAATTATCCTGATTTTGAATTATTCGGCATGTCTTACCAGGAATTCCGTAAGGATATTTTCAAACTCCTTGATAACATCGAACATGGATCCCGCAGAATCACTAACACAGTCTCCGGACTGAAAGGGTTTGCCAGAAGAAGGGATAAACAAGGACGGTACAGGGTTGACCTGCGACAGGTGATTGAGCAGGGGGTAGCAATTTGCCGTTCAGAGATAAAGAAAACAGTCAGATCCTTCGAAGTGGATATCCCCGAAAACCTCCCGCTGATTTTCACCGATCCCGAGGCTGTTGAGCAAATACTGATCAATCTGTTGATCAATGCCGCGCAGGCTTCAGACAAGGAGGATTCCTGGATAAGGCTCAGGGTTGCAACGGGAGACAAGTATCCAAATCGCCATGTCATTGAGGTGAGCGACAATGGGTATGGAATGGATGAAAAAATAAAAGAGAAGATATTCGATCCCTTCTTTACCACCAAGGCATCTGTGGGAACGGGTATGGGCCTATATGTTTGCAACACCATGGTTACCGGTTTGGGAGGACATATTGAAGTAGAAAGCAAACCCGGTCGAGGCAGCACCTTCCGGGTGGTTCTGCACAATGTGGAATGAACCACTCCCTGGGCTAAAGCCCAGGGTTTCAGGCCATTCATCTAATGTCCGAAAACCTTATGTTATGGAAAAGATCGGTCTGGCCATTAGGAGGCTGTAGTATTTTCATGTGGCACTATATATTGCTACCGAAAAAATGGTGGGGAAAGGGGCTAAGGATTTTTTATCACGGTTCATTTCAATAGATTTCGTCGTATCAATCAGATTTACACCGTTCATAGTCTTTTCAGGCTTCATATATAATAGTGGCATACTGCGAAGTATGAGTAAGTCATATACTAAGCGATATAAGTAAATTAAGTTAACTAAGTTCTCAAGGGGGTTGCTATATGTCCAAATTGATTTATGAACTCTGGAAACTTAACGTTAAAATGCATATACGACAGATTATACTTTTTCTCGGTGCGCAGCTATTCTTACTATTTATAATTCAGCTTTTCCACAGCGACCAGTGGCAGATCCTCTTTTCAGGGAGAGGCAACATAGTCACGTGGCTTCTGATCCAGGAAGCGTGGCAGATCCTTTGGTCATGGCCGGCGGAGCTGACATTTGCTGTATGGTTGCTTTATCCCTTTATGCGCCAGACATTCATAAAGCGGTGAAAAAGTCCCTTGAAAATAAAGAAAGATGAAAAAAGTAAGGGTTAAAAAATTTTCATAGGCGAAGAGTAAGTTTTATAAGTAGACTAAGTGTACTAAGTGATATAAATAAACTTAGTAACTAAGTATTAATGGTTAAGTGATGAAAATTATTACAATAGGAAATCAAAAAGGGGGCGTGGGAAAGTCGACCATAGCATGTAATTTAGCCGTCCAAGCCGTTACCGGCGATCGCCGGACGCTGTTGATTGACGCGGATTTAGAAGCCAGCAGTATGGACTTTAGAGCGATCCGGGCAGAAAAAGAAAACTTACCTCAGTTCAGCGCGGTGGCAATCATTAAGGATACGATTCACCACGACGTAAGATCTTTTAATGATTTTGACGTGGCCCTGATTGATGTCGGGGGGTTTGACGGGAAAGTATTTAGAAGCGCGATCATGGCGGCTGATCTGTTTTTGATACCCGTTCTGCCTAGTCTTTACGATGTCTGGAGTACCCAGGAAACGATTGAGATTTTGAAAGAGATCCAAGC
>DASPQI010000112.1:0-5680 GCA_035625045.1 Syntrophales bacterium
TGACTGGGTGGCCCCTGGTCAATAACTGCCATGCGGCCTCACAACCTGCAAGGCCGCCGCCAATTATAATGATGGGTTTGTTGTTTATCATGCAAAAATAGATTTACTCACTGTCCCCCGCTGGCGGGGGTTGGGGGTGGTCCTGTATCAGCAAAATCCCCCTAAATCTCCCTTTTAAAAAGGGAGACTTGGCAGGTTTGAACTCCTTTATTGCAGAGAGGCTTTATAACGGCAATCCTTGGTGCGGCAGGCTTTGTAATTGCCTCCTCGCGCGGTGTGCTTTTCCACAAGAAATGGGGCTCCACACTGGGGGCATGATTCTGATACAGGTCTGTCCCATATGGCAAATGTACAGGACGGATAGTTCGTGCAACTGAAAAAAACTTTTCCTTTCTTTGTTCTTTTTTCGCAGAGCTGTCCGTTGCATCCCTCTTCGGGACATTTTATCCCGAGGCTGATAGGCATGGTATTTTTACATTCAGGGTAGCCGGAACATCCCAGAAATTTTCCAAACCTTCCCTCTTTGACAAGCATGTTTTTGCCGCACTGGCTGCAGATGACATCAGTGGCCAGAATCTCACGCTGTACTGCCTCTCCATTGTTAGCCGGGATGTTCATGGTATTTTTGCATTCGGGATAGTTGGAGCAGGCGATAAACCTGCCTTTCTTCCCCCATTTTATGATCATCGGACTGCCGCATTTTTCGCATATAAGATCTGTCGGCGTTTCTTCCCTTTTTATATTTCTCATATACAGTTCGGCATTCTTAAGTTCCTCTTTAAAAGATGTGTAGAAACCGTCCAATGTATCTAGTTTTTTTGTTTTTCCTTCTTCAATCAGATCAAGCTGATTTTCCAGGGACGCCGTAAATTCAACATCAAGTATCTTCGGGAAATTTTTTACCAGCAATTCTGTAACCAGTGTGCCTAAATCCGTTGGGATAAATCTTCCCTTTTCCAGACGGACATATTCTCTGTCCTGGATTGTACTCAGTATGGCGGCGTAGGTGCTTGGTCTTCCGATACCTTTTTCTTCGAGTTCCCTGACCAGAGAGGCCTCCGAAAAGCGAGGCGGGGGCTGGGTGAATTTCTGTTCCGGTTTCAGGGAAATAAGTTTAAGCGTCTCGCCCACCGAAACTTCAGGTAAGGTCTTTCCAAATTCATCCTCTCCGTTCCCGTTCTCCTTGCCCTCTGTATAGACGATCGTAAATCCGGGGAATTTCATTACCGATCCCTGCGCGCGGAACATGTATTTCCCGGCTTCTATATCGATTGTCGTTTGATCAAGAACAGCGGGATTCATCTGGCTTGCCACAAACCGGTTCCATATGAGCTGGTAGAGTCGAAACTCATCGTTGCTGAGATATTGCTTTATATCCTGAGGCCTGTAAGCCATTGATGATGGCCGAATAGCTTCATGGGCATCCTGGGCTGCTGCGGTGTTTTTGAAGACTCGCGCCTTCGCCGGAAGATACGTGGGATCATAATTTTCCACAATATATTTCCTTATATCTCTAATGGCTTCTTCGGCAGTGCGGACAGAATCTGTTCTCATGTATGTGATCAGTCCGACGGAGCCTTCCTTACCCAGTTCTATTCCTTCATACAGCTTCTGGGCGACGCTCATGGTTTTTTTTGCATGAAAGCGGAGCCACCGTGAAGCCTCCTGCTGCAGTTTGCTCGTTGTAAAAGGAGGCAGGGGAGACCTCTTTAGTTCCTTTTTTTCCTGTTTGGAAACGGTAAAACGAGCCGTTTTCAGGTAATCTACTATTTCTGATGATTGGGCTTCGTTACCGATCTGCGCCTTCTTCCCGTCTATTTTGATGAGGCGTGCGTCAAATACAGGAGGATTTGCGCCTTCCAGTTGTGCTGTGATGTGCCAGTACTCTTCAGAGACAAATTTCCGTATTTCTTCCTCTCTGTCGCAGATTATTCTCACTGCGACCGACTGTACCCGGCCGGCGCTCAGGCCCCGTTTCACCTTTTCCCAGAGAATGGGACTTATCTTATATCCGACGAGCCTGTCGAGGATACGGCGCGTCTGTTGCGCCTCGTACTTGTCAGGATCGAGCTCCAGAGGATGGTCCATTGCTTCCATAATAGTTTTTTTCGTAAGGTCATTGAAGAGAACCCGATGAATATTTTTCTTTTTAGTGCCTATCTCTTCAGCAATGTGCCAGGCTATCGCTTCGCCTTCCCTGTCAGGGTCCGGCGCCAGGTAGATGTGCTCGGCATTTTTTGCCGCCTTTTTAAGATTGGTGACGACCTTTTTTCTGGATTCGATGACGCCGTATGTTGCTTCGAAGTGTTTGTCCGGATCTATCCCGAGTTTGCTTTTGGGAAGGTCTTTTATGTGTCCCATGGAAGCACAGACTTCAAAATCTGAACCAAGATATTTCTTGATAGTTTTTACCTTTGTAGGTGATTCAACAACGATTAGAGATTGTGTCATTATTACTCCTTATTGAGTATGAACTTTTTTCCGGGAAGTTGCTTGATAAACCCTCTCAGCTCCAGAGTCAATAGAATATTTAAAACGTCGTTTGATTTTAACCCGGTGGCGATGTTTATACTGTCAACATCAATGTTCTTTGAAGATATAACTTTTAATACGGCATTTTCTATATCGGTCAATCCGCTAAAAACTTTTGCATCTTGTGTCATTTTCTTTTTGTGTTTGTCTTTTCCGGGTGTATGTGCGTTATGAAAATGTTCTTTAGTTTTATCAACATGGGGGATGATTTCTTCAAGAATATCATAGACATTTTCTATGAGTTTCGCCCCCTGTTTGATCAGTTTGTGTGTTCCTCGTGAACCGGCTGAATCAATTTTGCCGGGCACAGCGAATACCTCACGTCCCTGTTCGAGAGCGAGCCTTGCTGTGATAAGTGATCCACTCTTTTCATTCGCTTCAACGACGACCACGCCCAGAGAGATGCCGCTGATGATTCTGTTTCTCGCAGGAAAATTGGATGCGGTCGGAGGCGAACCAAAAGAGAATTCAGTTATAATGGCGCCTTGAGAAACGATATCTGTATAGAGTTTTTCATTTTCGGAAGGATAAATAATATCGAGTCCGCATCCCAAAACAGCAATGGTGCGTCCACCGCCTGCAAGGGCTCCTTTGTGAGCAGCCGAATCTATCCCTCTGGCCATGCCGCTCACTACAGTTATTCCTTTCAAGGCAAGTTCACGGCACAGCCTCTCCGTGGAAAATCTGCCGTATGTACTTGCCAGTTTGGAACCAACGACGGCAATATTAATGTCATCTTCTTGCAGGTTTCCTTTAACATATAGAAAAGGTGGAAAATCATAGTATTCAATAGGCCTCTTGGATAAATGTGGTCCTGATATGTGATGATGTGGGCATCGTATTTCTTGATAAGCTCAAGCTCTTTTTCTATTTTATTCCACTTATTGAAGTCTTTGATGTTGGCCGCGGTTATTTTGCCTATTTCCAGAACGGCTGTCAGGGTAGGGAGAAATGCATCGAACACTCTTTGGGGGTTGCCGAAGGCATCAATTAAATTTTTGAAACCGATATTTCCGACACCATCGATAGATTTTAATGCAATCCAATATTTCTGGTCATTCCGGTCCATAGTTTAACTAAACCACATGGGAAGGACTTTTAAAAAAAGTGCGGCAAGATATATCGGATATTAAAGGCATGTCAAGACTTATTAAAAATTATTGCGTTCTTAGAGGCTTTAAGTTAATAAATAACTATATATGATTCCATAGGTTAGATGTTATATTGATCTATTAAGACAGGAAGGACGCCTGTACTGGCAAGGAATACTTGTATGTTACAGCTCTTATATATGTTGTTGGTCCTCAGTCAATTTATTGTGCTGCTTATATGCCCAAACGGGGTGTTGGCTAAGGAAACCTCGCCTAATAGAGATATTAAAAAAGAAATCAATTCTGAACAAATGAAACCGGGTACAGAGGGCCCTATCCTGACTGTGTCGCCAAAAGAAATAAACCTTGGCATTATTGGACCAGGTGAAGGTGTCAGAGGCAATTTTGTTCTCAAAAATGCCGGCTCAGGAATACTGAATTGGACTGTTAATGGATCAGAGGAATGGACGTTTTTTGATGTAAAAAAATTGTCGGGCGTACTGGAAAAGGGTACGCAAAATATGGGTGTTCATGTCAGTTTTCTGAAGGATACTTTAGCTGATAATGGAGGTTCAAATCTGATTCAATTGAGCCTTGAAGCAGACAATCGTATCAATATTTATCGAAAACGATTATCAGTTGGCTCCCATAGAGAAATGTTGAAACTGTCGTCAAATGGGGGAACAAGAACTATTTATGTGAGGTTTGAATTAACTACCGGAAATTATGAACCTCAGATTGATGTAAATCCTGTCAGAATAGATTTTGGTTCTGTTGGGCAAGGTGAAAGTGTGAGAAAAAAATTTCAAGTTACAAACTCCGGCAGACAAATCCTCAAATGGCGGATAGCTGTGCAGCCAAGTGCTGCAAATGGTACAGCCAATGTGTCCGGAAAGTACATTTCATTTTTTAATGAGGACATTAAGGGGAGCGGGGTATACGCAGCGCCTAATCATTTAAAGGGAACCTTGGATATGACCGGTAAATGGCCGGAGAGCAACGGCTTTCCCTTAAGTTATGTGCCGTCGAATGTTATGAAATATCATTTTTGGGGAACGGGCATTGCTGTATTTTGTTCAACGGAGAAAGATGAGGGAGACATATCCGCTTTTGTGGATGAGGTATATTCAATCGATCCAGATTGTAGTAATGGGCAGAAGGTAAGGGCAGAGTGTCTGATTGCCGAGGGGCTCCCGTATGGTTCACATATTCTAACTATCATTAATAAAGGCGGCAGTGTGGTCATTGAAGGGGTAAGAATTTACGGGAGGGAAATAAAAAAGGGAGCCCCGGGATGGATCAGTGTATACCCGCTGTCAGGTACGACTACAAAAGAAATAGATTATGTCAGTGTTAACATAAATACTAAAAACCTGGATCCCGGTTATTACGGTGAAAACATAACTTTCAATTCAAATGGCGGAAAAGTAGTCGCTGAGGTATCTCTCGAAGTATCATCAGGTATTGCTCCGAGGATAATTGATGTCTACCGTTTTGTATCGGGATATGATTACTTATACACGGCAAATCCTCAAGCGGAATCGAGCTTACTTAACACAAAAGGATTTAGAAAGCAGGGCATCGCATATAGACTGTTTAGCTCCGGGACACCCGGGACGACGCCTTTTCATAGATGGTATAATGCGACAAAAAAGGATCATTTCTATTCAAGCGACATACATGGGGAAAGAAAATCGCTGAAAGGATATGTTTATGAAGGCGCCATAGGGAACATCGCGACTTCACGGTTGACGAATACAAGAGAACTTTATCGCTGGTATAATCCTTCGACAGGCTGTCATTTTTATTCAACTGATCTAAATGAAAGCATTATAAAAAAAGGTTATCGATTTGACGGCATTGCCGGATATGTGAAATAATATTAAAATAATTTAATTCACAAGAAGGCGGTAAGCAAGTAATATTAAGTAATATTGCACTTACGTCACAGCAAGAGTGACAGCGCTTTTAATTTATAGAAACGTATCAGTATTTCGCTTGACAAAATTTTTCAAAGGGGTTATTACCCTCAACCTCATACGGTTTGGACATGGCTG
>DASPQI010000113.1:0-2856 GCA_035625045.1 Syntrophales bacterium
GACTGCGCCAGGATGATCTTCTGATCGGGCTGCAGTTTCATGGCTTTTGAGAGGGCCGGTCTGTCGATCCAAGCCCTGACAACAGTCGCCAATCCTTCCGAAGCGCAGTAGAGGTACACATTCTGTGAGATGAATGCCGCATGGGCAAAAGAAAAAGCCATCTTTTGTTCATTCGTTGTCTTGTCCCCCATTTTCGCATGATCAGACACGTAGATAAGGTTCACGGGGGCCTCTTTAACGAAGGGCTGGGTACCAGCGAGTCCACGCAGGTCTTCGGCCGCTATCAGCTTTAATTGATTTGCCTTCGGGTCGTAGAGGTAAAGGCCATCAGGAAGAATAACGTAGATATCCATGTCCTGTTCATCCAGATTCTTCATGCTCGCCCTTGCATAAGGGGCGGTGCGCTTCCCGTCAGGGCGATTGATCCCGAAGCCGGCCCACAGGAGATCTGAAAGAACCTCTACAGGCAAAGGTTTCGAACTGAATTCTCTTGAAGACTTCCTTTTCCACAATAACTGAATAAGAGGACTGTCGCTGCCCGGTTGAGGTTTCAGAAGCTGAATCGTTTTCGGTTCCTCTGCTAAAGTGATACTGGGTGACGTGGATAGAATTGCACCTGCCGCAGCCGATGCTTTTATAAACTCTCTTCGACTCATCTTCTTTTCCATAATCAATACCTCCTTGCCGTATTTTTGCAAAATTCCCTAAACGGAATTAGAATACTAATAGTGACTTTCTTGTCAATATAAAAATGAGATTGTGAAAATTATCCTCTCAGGATTGTCGTTTGAAATCTGGAATAGCGATGCGGATTATCGGCTTGAGGACTTCAGCTTACTAAACGGAATTTCCTTTTGAGATTTTTCGGAGCAGGTTGATAGACAAATCTGGCGCTTCCACCTCCTACTCTTCAATCCAAGCTAACATTCAACACTGATGATTACGAATGGAAAGCAAGTATGGGGAAGGCTTTAAATAAAAAGGCAGGGCCATTTCTGACCCTGCCTTTTAGTAGCCATTTTCATTGTTCGTTCTGTGCCGCTTCAGTACCATTCTAAAGTACTACGATTTAAAAGTCCTCCCGAACAGAATCTGCTTGTTTTTTCTTATTAGATTCTTCTAACTCCTTCTCTTTTCCTTTGATTGCGGCTACAAAAGCTGAAAGATTTTTTTCGCTAACATAGATCAATGAAGCCTCGCCTGATACGGCCCAATAGTAAAGAGTCTGGTCCTGTTTTGACCATATCCTTGGCCGTTTAGTTGTTTTTGTGGGTTTCCCATACTTTTCCACAAGACTTTGATACACTTGGCTCTCTCCAGTTTCTTCATCAACCTTAACAATAGAGGGATTTAACGTAATGTCATATGCTAAGAGTGTATCTGCTTTACAAGGGAACCAGAAATTTGCTTCCTTAACTATGGAATCGCTTTTACCGAAAAATTTGATAAAGTTAATCATATTGTCTGAACTAATTTTTACTAAAAAGTCATATTTGCTTTCGTCGACCATTCGTGACTTTATGATTGAATAGAGCGGAAAACCACATGGATATTGGAATAAATTCGCCGAGACTAACCAACTTTTTGATGCACTTGACACATAGTCACTTTTCGCGATTTTTCCGGCAACGATACGTGGACTGTCGCTCCAGTTAATTCCAATGAAACTGAAATCATCCCCATACACCAGAGATGCAACCAAAGCGATAACACAAATACTCAGTCCGACAATAATGGATGTCTTCTTCATATTATCCTCCTACCTGATAAAAAAATATCGTCCAGTGCAAAAGGAAAACGCCAATCCCCAAAAGAGCTCAACAGGGATTTACCACTTCTATGGAGCTTGTAAGAATCCTACCTATTCAGCTCCTTATTGTCAATCAAAAATCGAGGCTGAGGCTTTCCATTTGAAAGATTGCATTGATAAGGTCTATGCAGGTCTAAAGATTTCAGCAAGTACTAAATCGGGCGTAACGGATAGTATATTGCGGTTCAAAAAGAGATTTTACGCATCATCGGTTCGTTGAAATGCGGCGAATGGTACGATAAAGGGGGCGCAGACGGTTATACATCTTCAGATAAACATCACGATAAAGCTCGTTGTAGATCTCATGGGTTTTCGGGTTGGGTTCGAACCTCTCGCCAGGGTGTGTCATCACGGATACAGCGGTTTTGAAATCCGGGTGAAGCTTAGCGCCCACTGCAGCAACAATGGCTGCTCCCAATCCGGAGGCTTCGTAAAGACTTGGCCTCGCAGCAGTCATGCCGAATACATCCGCAGTCAACTGCATGGCAGCATTGCTCTGGCTGCCGCCTCCGGCGACCCTCAGGTCCGTGATAGGAACACCGCTCCGTTTCTCAGTGAGTTCCTTTCCCTGCCGAAGGGCATAAGCAAGCCCTTCCAAAATGGCACGATAGAGATGAGCTCGGGTGTGCACGTCAGAAAATCCGATAATTGCCCCGCGCGCTTCGGGTCCGGGATGACGCAATCCCGGCGACCAGTAAGGTTGGAGCACCAGTCCCTCAGAACCTGGCGGTACAGCCTGGACTAACTCATCAAACAACGCTTCCGGTTCCACGCCGCGCTCTTCGGCGATACGTATTTCTCGCAATCCGAACTCATGTTTGAACCAACTGACCATCCAGTAGCCGCGATAGATCTGGAGTTCCACGTTATAAGGTCCTGGTTCCACTGCCGGATAGGGCGGCATGAGGGGGATGACTTCGATATATTTCCTGTGAGTGGTGTTGATCGTAGCGGTGGTGCCATAACTGAGACAAGCCACGTTCGGCTCCAGTGCACCCGATCCGAGCACTTCACAGGCTTTGTCGGCAGCGGCCGCCACCAGAGGT
>DASPQI010000114.1:0-18981 GCA_035625045.1 Syntrophales bacterium
TCGAGCCGGTAGTGGAAACGGACGGCGATTGCTACGCGCGCATATTGGTAAGGGTAAGGGAACTTATACAGGTTATTGATCTGCAGCTTGAGGCATTAAGTAGATTACCCGAAGGCGATATATCTGTTAAGATGAAGGGAAACCCTCCGGCAAACGAGGCGGTCATGCGTACCGAGGCGCCGCGCGGAGAGCTCTTTTACTACGCAAAGGGGAACGGCACCTGTAACCTCGAACGTTTGAAGATACGCACGCCGACGTTTGCCAATATCCCGTCGTTATTGGTCATGCTGTCCGGTAGTGCACTGGCCGACGTGCCGGTGATTATACCACTATTGACCCGTGCATCTCCTGTACGGAGAGGTAAGAGGCGCAGGGATATCATATGAAAAATTGTTTTTGTCAGCAGGACAAAAGAAGGGAATAAAATGATTTTGACATCTGCAATTAAATGTCCCGAATGTGGCTTTGAGAAGGAAGAAGAAATGCCATTGGATTCCTGCCGATTCTTTTATGAATGCACCAACTGCAAGGCGAAGCTTAAACCAAAGAAAGGCGATTGCTGCGTATTTTGTTCCTACGGTAGTGTAAAATGTCCGCCTGTGCAAAAAGGTTGTTGATAGCGAGCTTTATCAACTTCACTGCTTGTATAAACAATTCATTTAGCCTTTTAAAGAAAGAAGGTAATGAAAAGTGGTATCTGTAAATCAATTAAGGAATTATAGTTTTTTCGAAGGATTCAGCGACGCACAATTGGAGCAATTGGCATCTACAGCCACTGAAGAATTTTATACGGCGGGTCACAAGATATACACGGAAGGAGAGCCCGCCGAAAACTTCTACCTTTTAGAGGAAGGAAAGCTTGTCAGGATCAAGGAAATTCCGGCAGGCTCCCAGGAATCCGAGGAGGTCAATGTGGATTTCGTCAGGAAAGGTGAAGTAATTGGATGGTCAGCGTTTTCCAAGCCATATGTATATAATATGGGGGCTCGCTGCATCGATGACTCGAAGCTCATTGCCTTCAATGTAGTGAAATTGAGGGAATTAATCGATAAGAACCACATCTCATTGTTCGTGATCGAGCAGGCAATCTGGAAGACCAAGCTTTCCAGGCCAGATGATGAACGAATTTACGCTTTTTCCCTTAGCTCGGGTTGCACCTAATCTAAGAAACAAATTATGAAATGATTTCTGCTTCCTCCATTGGTGGGATGGCTGCGGGAAGGATCAAAAAAAGGATTAGGCCATTAATCTTCACTGTGGAAACCGGATTTCATTTCCCCGATCTGGATAAATGGCTTTTTCCGGTTGCATGCGAACTCATTGCGCTATTTCTATAAGCCGCGTGTTTAGAATCCATTGTCATTCTTCTTCTTTGTCTCTTTTATTCCTGTAGACGAAAAAAGATCAAAAAAGAATACAGTCAAAACTGAGCGGCAGATTTTATACCGGGAAATCATGCTTTTGATTCTCCTTACGACACTGATCAAACTATTTTTATACTTCATTAATGCCATTAATTATTGACATATAATTATCTTTTCTCTATATTTTTCTATAGAGAAAAAGTGGGTTGCTTATCAAAGACGATCTCTGACATTCAAATGAAAAATATTTATCGAACATTAAACTTCACTAAATAGAAGGATTCTATTCTATGGACATAAGAAAGTATGAAGTCCCTGTCGAAAAGTTGCGCTGGCAGTGCGACCCTGCGGTGTTCGATTTTGAATGCACGAAGGAACTGGCCCCATTGCGTGAATTCATTGGCCAGGACCGGGCAATACGGGCCATCCAGTTCGGCCTCTCCATGAATCACGAGGGATACAATGTCTATGTTGCAGGCTTGACCGGCACCGGCAAGACTTCCATGGTGAAAACATACATCGACCGTCTTATTGCAAAGCACCAAATCGGGGATGACTTACGACCCCAAGACTGGGCCTATGTCCACAACTTCACCGACCCTGACCACCCTCAGGCCATCGGCATGCCGCAGGGTACCTGCAAGGAGTTTCGTAATAGAATTTCCAATCTGCTCGACCGTCTCAAAGAAGACCTAGCCCGCGCGTTTTCCAGCGATGAGTACAAGAACAGCCGCAAGAAAGTGATCGAAGAAAGTCAGGCTAATCAGCAAAAGCTCATGCAGGAAATCGGAGAAGACGCCCAAAAGCAAGGGTTTTTTCTGGAAGTGACACAGGCTGGTCCTGTCCTTGTCCCCCTTATCGATGGCCGTCCGATGAATCAGGCCGAGTATATGGCTCTTGATGAAAAGGTCCGCAAGGAAATGGATAAGCGCCATGCCGAGGTTCTAAAAGAGGTGCA
The DNA here is from genome assembly GCA_035625045.1 of Syntrophales bacterium. Taxonomy (GTDB): domain Bacteria; phylum Desulfobacterota; class Syntrophia; order Syntrophales; family UBA2185; genus DATKLL01. Next base: position 2,323 of record DASPQI010000114.1, read on the forward strand.
AGAGACTTCTGAGAAGCTGCACCAATTACAGCATCAGACTGCGCAAAGGCTTGCCGATGCCGACAAGGCTTTGGCCGATGTAACTGTCACACGTCTCTTTGATAATCTCCTTACCGATTATAAAGATCAACTGACAATCACCCAGTTTCTTAATGATCTGAAAAAATATACGCTTGATAACCTGGATATTTTTAAGGTCGAAGAGGCAAAAACTCCGACCCTGTTCGGCCTCCCGTCTTCCCAGATCACGCAGGGCCGTGATCCGTATCTCCCTTTCCAGATCAACGTCTTCATAGATAACAGCGAAACCCAGGGCCCCCCCGTAATCACCGAGCCCAACCCGATATACCCGAACCTGTTCGGCAAGCTGGAGAGGAGATTTCTCTTCGGCGGTTATCTCAGTGACCATACCATGCTTAAGCCGGGGGCCATTCACCGAGCCAACGGAGGCTATCTGCTGCTCAGCGCAGCTGAGGTAATTACGAACATTGGTGTCTGGCCTGCCATCAAGCGGGCGATTCGCACTAAGGAAGTCAGGATCGAAGACCCCTTCGAGCAGTTTGGCCTGATCGCACCGCAGGCGATGAAGCCCGAACCGATACCCATTAATACCAAATTCTTTCTGATCGGCGACCCGTTCATCTACCAGATGCTGGCTATGTATGACGAGGAGTTCTGGGAGCTCTTTCGTGTAAAAGCCGACTTCGACTTTGAGGTAGAGCGTACCAAGGAAAACCTCAGGGAGTTCGCTGCCTTTATTGCCGGCTGCTGTGAGGATTGCCAGCTGCGCCACTTTGATCGCACAGGCGTTGCCAAGACACTTGAGTTTGCTTCCCGTATGGTAAGCGATCAGCAGAAGTTGTCTTCCCGCTTTTCCCAGATCAGGGAACTTGTCCAGGAGGCCGAGTACTGGGCCCGGCAGGGTGACGCGGAACTGGTTGGCGCCGAGCATGTGGAGCAGGCTATTGAGGAGCGGCGCTTCCGCCATAACCTGCCTGATGAGAGGATCAAAGAATTAATGGAACGCGGCACGATCATGATCGACACCGAGGGCGCTGTTCCCGGTCAGGTTAACGGGCTTAGCATCTATAGCCTGGGCGATATTACCTTCGGAAAACCCTCACGCATCACATGCCGTACGTTTTTGGGCCGGCACGGCATCATCAATATCGAGCGTGAGAGCCGGTTAAGCGGTCCACTTCACAATAAGGGTGTGTTGATTCTGAATGGTTATCTCGGCTCAAGATTCGCCCAGGATTTCCCGCTCTCTTTATCTGCGAGCCTATGCTTTGAGCAGTCTTATGAAGGCGTCGAAGGTGACAGCGCTTCGTCTACGGAGCTATATGCCTTGCTCTCGAGTTTAGCCGATGTACCAATCAAACAGAGCATAGCTGTTACCGGTTCGGTCAACCAGAAGGGCGAAATCCAGCCTATCGGCGGTGTCAACCAGAAGATCGAGGGCTTCTATGGAATCTGCAAGGCCAAGGGCCTGAGCGGTGATCAGGGTGTAATGATACCGCACCGCAACGTAGACAATCTGATGCTGCGTCAGGACGTAATTGACGCCGTCAAAGCTGGACAATTCCACATATGGGCCGTCAACACTATAAACGAAGGGATTGAAATCCTCACCGGTGTGCCGATGGGGCAAGTGTCCAAAGGGCAGTTCCAGAAAAATACCATCAGTTTCAAGGTTGACCATAATCTGCGGGAGATGGCCAGGAAGCTTAAGGAATATGGCGGCGCGGGTGTAAATACAACCGATGAGCAGAAAAAGACAGATTAACTTTTTGATGCTTAATTCTTAGATTTAAGAATAAATGAAACGATGAAAATTGCCAGATGCGTATAAAGTGCTCTGATCTTCATGCCCTACTGGAGAAGTGCAAGTTAAAAGCTTGAACTTTGACAGACTTGAAGGAAAAATCCTTCATTAAATAATAATGATATTAAGGCTGAATTAACATACTTTATTATTTGCCTGTAGGATAATCCATTCACTTTCATAACCAATCAAGCTTTTTCAAAGGACAAAAGCAATAAAATATTTGTTTAATATTAGTATCTTACACATTTAAAATCCTCCATGGAATATCTCTTGCTTTATCACTAATACAGTAATTCTGACCTAAGATCAAAAAGCTAACATATTAATATTTAAAGGTAATGGTAATGGCATATCCCTTCTTAACGCAATGTTTAATAATTTCAAAATAATGAATTATGGAGGTAAACCATGAAATTACTAATTATAGATGATTATTGGGAGATTGTGGAAATTCTGTCTACGACGATGGAGATGTCCGGCCATGAAGTGGATAAGGCATATGACGGGGTTGAAGCCGTCAACAAGCTGCAGAATGACTCATATGATGTTGTTATTGTAGATGCCGAAATGCCCAGAATGGGCGGTATTGAAGTCTGCAAATTTTTAAGATTGCAATTTCCAGATGTTTATATTATAGGAGTAAGTGGTAATTGTCGCGCCCTGAAAGAGCTCAAGAACGCGGGTGCCGATATTTGCCTTTCCAAGCCTTTCCATATTGATGTAGTAGAGGAAATCATAGCACATCTATATTGTACTTCCAGGTCCGGTTTTGACTCTACTTCATTCTATTGTAACAATGGTTTGCTATAAACTCATTCTACTTTAATTTTGTGTTTTATTTTATGTAGATTTCACAGGATTAAGGCAGGCAGTTTATCAGCAACCAAATGGGATTAATTGTTTTAATCATTTCATTTATGTTTTGTGAAATGAAGGGTAAATGTGTTTATAAATAATATGTAAGACGCTATTCTGCTTTTCTTTTGAAGGGAGGGCCATCATGCCGGACTATCAAAAACTCAAAACATTCTTCAGAAAAGCCCTTACTCCTGTTACCATCATGTTTATCCCTCATGATAATTCCCGCAGATCGTTGAATCTGAATGTCCCCGCCATCGGAGTCTTTCTATCAGCCATTTGCAGCATTGTCGGTGCTGTTTATCTCTTGTCCATGCTCCCCGATGCCATCAGATATCAGGAAATTGAAAAAGAACTTCTTGATTATTCAAAAAAGGTCGTCGACTTCAAGGCCACACTGGTATCTTTGAAGAAGGCAGAGCAGGACCTCCATCATCTGATTTCCCTGGGTTCCAAAGAAAAGATCTTTGAAAAGGTAGACACGTCGGATATGGGGTCATTCGACATCGATCAGGTGCAGGAGCAGATCGAATCTTCGATGAATACCGTCGGCGCCATCAAGGATTATCTGCGATCACAAAAGGATCTTTATCTCGCCACCCCCAACGGTTTTCCTGTCCAGGGGACAATCTCTTCCACTTACGGCAATCGAGTCAATCCAATCTCAGGACGTTCTGAGTTTCACCGTGGTATTGATATTTCTACGGCCAAAGATACACCCGTTACGGCTACGGCGGACGGGGTTATCGTCTTTTCCGGCTGGAATAGAGGCGGTGGTAATGTTGTTGTGATCGCCCACGGTCATGGGTTTTCCACCTATTATGCCCATAACCGGATGAATACTGTTCAGGTGGGACAGAGCATCAAGCGGGGAGATGTCATCGCATATGTTGGTTCCACCGGTTCTGCTACGGGAAGCCATGTCCATTATGAAGTCTGGCATAACGGCAAAAACAAAAATCCAATCAACTATATTGATGGAAGTTCCTGATGTTCAACGGGAGGTCTGATAAGCTGGATCCTGTTCTCTTCAAAAACGCAAAAATCATCAGAGATTAGATTCTGCAGGAATTATCCTCAGCAATATGCACAGTGAAAATGTTATTCTCGGTGAAAAATCATTGGTAAAAAACAACAAAGTTTCATGTTGTAGTCAACACGTTGACTACAATGGTGGCCTTTAAGATAAGCTCCTGCCCATCAGCTTCACTTATCATTTTCTTTTCTATATCTTCACGTACCTTTTCAGTGAAGGCATTCAACTTTTTGATTACTGGTGTTACCTCTTTTCCTTGAAGATGGCAAAGTTCTTCAGGCTTTTTCCCCAGCATAATATTCCTCATCAACAAAATTAGTATTATTTAGTATGGGAGATAGTTACCAAGACTCAACTTAAATGAGTAGCGGTAAAATATAAAAAAGTATCAGCCATTTAATTGGGTAAAATTTAGCAAGTAATATACCATATTTGTAAGTTGTTGATTTATAAGTGATTATATATTTTGAAGGCTCTCCAGGAAGATTCAATTTGTAAAGAAAATCGACATTTTCTAACAGTTCACGAAAGGAAATATGGGGAAAAAACTTTATTAATACAATGTTATACAAATTAATATTATTTTTGTAAAATATTCCGACGATTTTACATTTTTTTACACTCTTTGATCATAACGAATTGACCTTGCCTAAAAAAAGATTGCTAAATTTTCAGTATAAAAATACTAGAATCAACTGGTATCATGAAATGACAATCGAACAAAATGCAAATCTTAGAGCACCTCATCTAATCCCTTATACCTTTACAGAAATTTAGCAGCACAAAATCAGGTTCCCACTTATTGCATTTATTCTTTTATAATTCTAATAAGATAAAAAAAGGGCGATTAGGCCGCATGAACCTTAAAGAGATATATTAAAAACGATCCATACAACAGATGCTCTTTTCGAAAAGGAGTAATTGACAAAGTTGAGCAATTTAGGAATAAGAGGTGTGTTAGTTTTCGTATACATTCATTTGCTGTCACATGGGATTTGGATTTAATGAAAAAATTAAGAATCTTTTGTCGGGAACTTGGGATTAGGTACGAAGGTGTAAGATAAATGAGAAGCACTTCATTGCGTAGTTTCAGAAACAGAGGTGAATCTTTATCCGAAAATAAGCAGGATATCCTGCTAGTAGAGGACAACAGATATAATGTTGAATTTATACTGGAAGCCTTCGAGATGCATAATCTGACCGACAATGTTAAAATATTTCAGGATGGTGCGAAGGCCCTGGATTATCTTTTTGCAACCGGAGAATATTCAGACCGCGATCCCTGTAAAAAGCCGAGGCTGATTTTACTTGACCTGAGGCTGCCAAAGGTAGGAGGACTCGAACTTCTTCGGAGGATCAAATCCAATGAGATGACACGGATGATCCCCGTAGTGGTTTTTACATCATCAGCTAAAGATCAGGACAGACGGGAGAGTTATGAGCTGGGAGCAAACAGCTATATAGTAAAACCTCATTCGCATGAAAACTTCGTCAAGTCAGTTGCCGAAATAGTTTCGTATTGGGCATTGCAGAATGTCCCCTATTGCTGAAAACGGATAACGATACTTTTAAAAAGTGCTGCGATGATGTCTCAATAATAGAGTAACATTCAGACCATTCAATATTAAGTTCACTGATTAATCCATAATCAATTCAGTATAAAGGGTAAACTTAGCTCCTAGAACTTAACGGTCTTCCATTCCCGTCATATCGGCACTTTAAAAGGTGCTACAAACTCTCAAATGTATGCATATTATCTCACAACAACTCCCATGGCAGTTGTTACACGTTAGAAATCAAGAAAACTTACCTTCCATACTTAAATTATTAGGCATTCAATAATACGTGAATTTACCTCGTATTTTACCTTCATTTAATTAATATTGCAATTTTAGCAAAGCAGTATCAAATTATTCGGAGATAAGTAAAAGCGAGTTACGCCACAAATAAGGGGCCGCTGTGAAATTTTCATTATTCAGATCCATCAGAGCACAGTTGCTTTTAGTAGTGCTACTGGCAGCGCTGCCTGCGTTGGTAATTGTTATCTATTCAGGTGTAACCAGGCTGCAGAGTGATACTGAGACAGCACAGATGGATGCCTTGAGAGTGTTGCAAAGCCTGGCCTATGATCATGAACACTCCGTGGAAAGCACCCGACAGTTCCTCATGACCCTTGCCAAATTACCGGATGTGAGGAACCAGAACGCCACTGCATGCAACAATCTCTTCCGTAAATTACACAAAGAAAACCCAACATACACGACCATCCTCGCGGCAAATGCCGAAGGAATGGTATTCGCCAACGCCCTGCCTTTTACCCCCTATAGCGTGAAACAAAGAAAATACTTCCAGGATAGTTTGCGAACAAAGAAATTCTCTGTGGGGGAGTATATGATCGGCTTAGCATCAGGGCAACCCGCGCTACCCTTTGCCCTACCGGTAATGGATTCCAAAGGCCGGATCAAGACGGTTGTTATAACAGGCATCAACCTTGCTCGCTACGGCCAGATGTTTACAAAGACAAATTTACCTGAAGGCTCCGAGTTTGAAATATTCGACCACAAGAATATTCTTCTGTACAAATCCCACGAACCGGAAAAGTCTTTAGGAACGACTGATTGGCCTGAGATGATCAGGTATATGTCGGCTCAACCTGAAGAAGGGATTTATACGGCTGTTGGGGTCGATGGGATTAAACGACTTTACACATATAAAAGATTTTACCTGAAAGACAGCGCATCACCATACCTTTTCATGCGTGTCGGCATACCCGAGGCACAGGCGCTTTCTCGTGCCAGAAACACCTTGTTTATCAACGTGGCGCTTATGTGCGCTGCTTTTATCATGGCCATGGTCTTAGCCTGGTTTCCTGGAAAAATAATTATCATACGCAGGCTGAATAAGCTGGCAGACGCCGCCCAACGGTTGGGAAACGGTGACCTGACAGTTCGTACCGGATTAGACCACAGTGAAGACGAACTGGGTCAATTGACGGCAGCCATCGATGAGATGGCCGGCGAGTTGGAGCATAAAGAGTCGGACCGAAGGCAATCAGAAGAGGCATTGAAACGGAGTGAAGAAAAGTACAGGGAGCTTGTAGAAAATGCAAATAGCATTATACTCAGGAGAAACAGAGCAGGTTGTGTTACTTTCTTCAATGAATTTGCCCAACAGTTTTTCGGGTACAGGGAAGATGAAATACTCGGCAAGAATGTCGTCGGTACAATTGTCCCGGAGGTAGAATCCACTGGGCGTGATTTGAAGGTGATGATAGAAGACATCGGACTGAATCCGGAGAAATATGTCAATAACGTCAATGAAAATATAACCCGCAATGGGGAGCGGGTCTGGATCGCCTGGACAAACAAGCCTATCCGTGATGAAAAAGGCCAGGTGACAGAAATTCTGTGTGTCGGAAACGACATCACCGAGCGCAAGCGCGCAGAGGAACAGCTAAGGGAGAGCGAAATGCGGTGCCGGCTTATCACCGAATCCCTAACCGATTACATCTACACGGTACGTGTCAAAGACGGAATAACGGTGGAAACCAAGCATGGAGCAGGCTGCATGGCTGTTACAGGCTACACGGAAGAAGAATTCACAGCTGATCCTTATCTCTGGTACCGCATGGTTGCTCCTGAGGATCGTAAGACGGTTGAAGATCACGCCCGCAAAGTGTCGGCGGGAGGGGAAGTGCCATCTATTGAGCACCGCATAATCCGCAAGGACGGCATGGAGCGATGGGTCATGAACACGCCCGTTCCACGGCGTGACGAGCACGGCAGGCTCCTGTCGTATGACGGGTTGATTCAGGACATCACCGAGCACAAGCGGGATGAGGAAGAAAAAAGAAAGTTGATGTCCCAGCTTATTCAGGCGCAGAAGATGGAGGCTATCGGCACTTTAGCCGGAGGGATAGCGCACGACTTTAATAATATCCTCGGGGCTCTGATCGGCTACACGGAGTTGGCAATCAAAGACATAGAAGAAGATAAAAGACAGCATCACCTCGCACAGGCACTCAGGGTCTGCGACCGTGCAAAGAACCTGGTAAAGCAGATCCTTTCCTTCAGCCGTCAGAAAAAGCATGAATTAAAGGCGATCGACATCGGTGTAATTGTAAAAGAAGCAATCAAGCTGCTCAGGTCGTCTTTGCCCACGACTATTGAGATCCGCCAGAGAATTAACGTCGGACCTACCATGGTTCTGGCAGATCCCACCTGGATACACCAGATACTCATGAATTTGTGCACCAATGCAGCCCATGCTATGCGGGAAAAAGGCGGCCTGCTGACTGTGCGGCTTGCCAATGAAAACATATCCCCGGATACCGTATCCGTAAGTTCGCTTCTGCAGCCCGGCCCTTACACCCTACTTACAGTCAGTGACACGGGGCATGGAATCGACCCCGGCATTATAACCAGGATATTTGATCCTTTCTTTACAACAAAGGATGAGGGAGAGGGAACCGGCCTGGGTCTTGCTGTGGTATACGGCATTGTGAATAATCTTGGTGGAACCATTACTGTGCAAAGCGAACCCGAAAAAGGCTCTGTATTCAATGTCTATTTACCCCTTATAGAAACGGGCATACCCATAGAAGCGTATACGATTTCACAAAACCTTCCGACAGGAACGGAACGGGTCCTTTTGGTTGATGACGAAGAATCGCTCATGGAAATTGAGAAAGAGATGCTGCAGCGCCTCAATTACGATGTTGTTGCTGTGAGAAGCAGTCCGGAAGCCTTGAAGATCTTTCTTGACGAACCGGACAGGTTTGACATGGTCATTACGGATATGACAATGCCGAAAATGACAGGCATAGAATTAGCAAAAAAGGTGATGGAGGTAAGGCCGAATATGCCGATCATTCTCTGTACGGGATTCAGTGACCGTATCAGTGAGGGAGAGGCAAAAGAACTGGGTGTCCGTGAATACCTTATGAAGCCGGTCTCTATGGAGGATATGGCCCTGATTGTACGGGGGATCCTCGATGATGTTAAAAAGAGGAATTAAAAGGGAACTTCCTGCTTATTCCGTAGGAGACATCAACTATGGCTAATGTTCTGATAATTGACGATGATCAAATGTTGAATGAAGCCCTTTCTTACCAGCTCTCCATGCTGGGTCATGAGGTCGCCTATGAGCTAACCATGGATGAGGGATTTAAGAAAGCATTTGACGGACTTTTTGATGTGGTCTTTCTCGACGTCAGGCTGCCTGACGGCAACGGCCTTGACATATTGCCGATGATACAAGCTGTTCGCTCATCCCCGGAGGTCATCATCATGACAGGTTCAGGTGATCCTGACGGGGCAGAGCTCGCGATCAAAAGCGGCGCGTGGGATTATATAGAGAAACCGTCTTCCTTCGATGTGATGATCCTGCCGCTCGTCCGTGCCCTTCAGTACAGGGAAATAAAGATGAACAAGAAACCAATGATAGCCCTAAAGAGGGAGGGAATTATCGGCAACAGTCCACAAATGAAAACCTGCCTTGATTATGTTGCGCAGGCGGCAAGCAACGACGCAAACGTACTCATATCCGGTGAAACCGGCACCGGCAAGGAACTCCTTGCATGGGCTATTCATCACAACAGTCAAAGGTCAGAGGGGAGCTTCGTTGTTGTCGATTGTGCCGCGCTGACGGAAACCCTTGTGGAGAGTATGCTCTTCGGATATCAAAAGGGGGCTTATACCGGGGCGGAGAAAGCACATGACGGTCTCATCAAACAGGCGGACAACGGTACACTCTTCCTCGATGAGGTGGGAGAACTCCCCTTCTCCATCCAGAAGTCTTTTCTCCGCGTTCTCCAGGAGCGCCGCTTCCGGCCCCTAGGTGGCAAGAATGAGGTCGAAAGCAACTTCAGACTTCTGGCAGCCACAAACCGTAACCTCGATCAGATGGTCGAGCAGGGGCAGTTTCGCAGTGACCTTTTATTCCGTCTTCGATCTCTCAATATTGAAGTCCCCCCCTTGAGAGATCATAAGGAAGATATTACCGAATTGGCCATGAACCACTTGACAATATTTTGTAAGCGTTACGGAATTGGAACGCGAGGATTTTCCCCGGAGTTCCTGGAGGCCCTTCTCCTCTATGACTGGCCTGGGAATGTTCGGGAACTGTTCAACACCCTGGATAGAGCCCTTGCTGCGGCTGGTGATGACTGCACACTGTTTATGAGACATCTCCCCACCAACATGCGTGTCAAGATTACCCAGGCAGCGATAGGCAAGAAGAATGAGAGTATGGAAGAACAGTTTGACGGTGCTACCGGGAATCTGCCGCTATTCCAAGATTTCCGCAAAGAAGCCGTTTCAAATATAGAAAGGCAATACCTAAAGAACCTTATGTTATCCTCAGGCCATAATATCAAAAACGCCTGCCAGATATCCGGCCTATCCCAGTCCAGGCTATATGAACTCCTCAAGAAATATGAAATACATGGCAGCTAACGCATCGACCTATATTCCCCTTATTTATTTCCGATAAAACTGGAAAAATTCCGGCTCTATCGGAAAAAAATATGTTTATTGCCTCTGGCATGTTTTCTTCCGCCCTCATCTCCGGATCAGTTTTAAATTAATTATCTTCCCGATATCAAACTATATTCCGGCATATCAACTTATTTTATCAAAATTCGATCCCTCTTGGTATGTATCTTGATATTAAGCAGTCACGTACAATTAAACAGAATACGCTTAATGAGACAGTGCATATGAAAGTTCTCTTATACTCATCAATAGAAGTTGCGTCAGGAAAACGTCTCCAAAGAGCAATCGAGATGCTGGTTTCAAAGGACAGGATTGAGATATACCGAACAATAGGAGATTTTTCAATAAGACTGCACCAGCCGTTTGATGAAACTGTGATTGCAGTTCTCCTCGTCTGCAGCAAAAAAGACCTCATGGATATTCTATCCCTGCAGGAACTTTTATTGGATATGCAAATCATCCTTATTTTACCTGACACGGATAATGATACGGTAACAAAAGGACATACACTGCGTCCCCGCCTGATAATCCATTGTGACAGTGATTTTTTAGAGGTTACAGGCGCGCTTTGCAGAATGATGCGCAAAGAAAAATGCTTTGAGAACCGGCACTCTTCTGAAGATTATTCACAGGACGAATGTTAATAATAAAAGTCAAATCCATATTAATTTTATGAGGAACATAGTTAGCGGAATTAAAAATATTTTACATTTAAATTTAATAAGGAGGTCAACATGAAATTAGGAAATTGGAAATTAAGTATGAAAATGGGGTTGGGCTTTGGTGTTATCCTGCTTCTGGTCGTAGTCCTGGGCGGCATTAGTTTCTGGTCCCTCCGATCACTATCGGGAACAGCGGTCAGCGTCCTACAGACAGAACCGAAGATTGCTGAGCATTCATCAAGAGCGCGAGCGAACGTCAATGCAATGAGACGATATGAAAAAGATGTCTTTATCAACATCGGTTCAAAGGACAAGCTAGCGAACTATTACAAGGACTGGTCCGAGCAGAAGGACGCCGTCACGACGAGATTAGGCGATCTGGAAAAGGTGGTCAGCCTGCCCCAGGAAAAGGACATGCTGAATAATATGAGGACGGAACTGGAAAATTACGCAGCCGGGTTCAATAAGGTCTACAAGGATATCCAGGAAGGCCGGCTCCAGTCTACCCAGGATGCAAACAAGGAAATTGATCAGTACAAGGGGAGCATCCACAAAATGGAGGACGAGGCCAAGAAGCTTGCCCAGAATGCCAATCAGCGTATGGACGAAGCACAGGTCGATATGAAAAGAACGTCAACCCGTGTAACCGGCACAGCACTGGCCCTCGTATTAATAAGCCTGGTCCTGGGGGCGTTTATCAGCATCACTATCACACTCGGTATCACCCGCCCCCTGAACCGCGTGAGCACCGGTATTGACGATGCATCCGGGCAAGTTGCCGCCGCCTCCGCCCAGGTATCTTCTTCAAGCCAGCAGCTTGCGGAAGGCGCATCTGAGCAAGCGGCATCCCTGGAGGAAACCTCATCATCCCTGGAAGAGATTACTTCCATGACCAGGCAGAATGCCGACCATGCCCAGCAGGCAAAGGCTATGATGTCCGAGGCACAGCGGATCGTGGAAACTGTGGATGCAAACATGAAGAATATGGCCGAGGCGATCGCCGAGGTGACAAAAACCAGTGAAGAGACAGGCAAGATCATCAAGACCATTGATGAGATCGCATTTCAGACGAATCTCCTGGCCCTCAATGCGGCTGTCGAGGCAGCGCGTGCCGGGGAAGCCGGCGCTGGGTTTGCCGTCGTGGCTGATGAAGTGAGGAATCTTGCCATAAGGGCGGCAGATGCGGCAAAGAATACGAGCAATCTGATCGAGAACACCATCAAAGGCGTTAAGCACGGGAATGAGCTTACAAAATTAACCCAGACCGCCTTTAAGGAGAACATGGAGATCGCGGGCAAGATAGCGAGTCTTGTCGATGAGATTGCCGCGGCATCGCAGGAACAGGCCAACGGTCTCGATCAGATAAACAAGGCCGTTGCTGATATGGACAAAGTGACACAGCAGACAGCCGCCAATGCAGAGGAGTCCGCCTCTGCCTCAGAAGAAATGAATGCCCAGGCAGAGCAGCTGAAATATTTTGTCCGTGACCTTTCATCCCTGGTTAGCGGCAACGGGAATGGTCATGCAGCCGAAAGCCGGTCTGAACGATCAAAAAAGAATTTCATTAATGCCATTCATATAAACAAAGCACTACCCGCTTTGACAAGACAAATTGAAGTAAAAGCGTCTATAGCCCAAAATGAAAAAAATATAAACTGTTGGGAATTCAAGAAATGCGGGCGTGAAGCAGGTGGCGTGAAAGCAAAAGATCTTGGAGTTTGTCCAGCCTATCCGAACCATGGAAAGCATTGCGCACAAGTTGCCGGTACACTGTGCGGAGGGCTAGTCCAGGGTTCATTCGCCACGAAGATTTCCAATTGCATGCAGTGTGACTATTATAAGAGCCGGTACTACGACAAAACCTACAACGGGAGGGAACATGACTTTTCCAGTGAAGGTAGAATTGTAAAGGCCGATCAGGTAATCCCTATGGAGGAGGGCCAGTTCAGGGAATTCTGACAGCGAGAGAGACATGGAGTAAAGATGCTCCCCCTCATTTATATCTTACCCATGTCTCTCCACTGTTGAATAGACGATACTAAGGAGCTAAAAATGATAAAAGGAGATTCTCATATGCAGCATACTTCAATCGAGACAAACGAAGAAGGGATGCCCCGGGAAGTTAAGACCAAAAACACAAGAGAAGGAAAATACCTTACCTTCAGTCTTAAAGATGAAGAATACGGAATTGAGATATTGAAGGTAAAAGAAATTATCGGGATCATGAACATCACGACCATTCCGCAGACCCCTCCTTACGTCAAGGGGGTAATCAACCTCAGGGGTAAGGTCATTCCTGTTATCGATCTTCGCCTTAAGTTCGGCATGGAGGAGCAGGTCTACACGGATTGTACGTGTGTCATGGTTGTTGATACCTACGGAAAAGATAAAGGCAATTTCTTTATTGGTATCGTTGTCGATTCAGTCTCCGAGGTTGTCAATATCCGCGGCAACGAGATCGAGGACACCCCAAACTTTGTGGTTTCGCTGGACAATGACTACTTCCTCGGAATGGCGAAGGTCAAAGGTGACGTCAAAATACTGCTCGATATCGATCGTGTGCTCACCTCTGATTTAGTGATGGCGGGTACACTTGTTCAGTAAAATATCTTTGGCCGGTTCCAGGCTGGTTGACAACCTCCCTGAGTCGACCGGGGATAAACAACAGGACAACGGTCTTGGCTTGCATAACTTTCTCCAAAAACCGCTATGTCTGTTGTCTTAATTCTCTTTGGTCTCCGGAGAATCTGACGATGCGTGGAATCCCCGCCCCTTCCAGATGATATAGATAACGGGATAGATGATTAGTGTGAGGATTGTCGATGATATAACACCACCTATCATGGGTGCGGCTATCCGCTTCATTACATCAGAGCCGGCACCGTGACTGAACATGATGGGAATAAGACCGGCCAGAATGACGCACACCGTCATCATCTTTGGCCTCAATCTCTTGACGGCGCCATGCATTACTGCATCCTTCAGGTCATCGAAGGTTTTCATACGCCCTTCCTTCCGCCACTGGTTATAAGCCAAATCAAGGTAAAGGAGCATAACAACACCTGTCTCCGCCGCGAGTCCCGCCAGTGCGATAATCCCGACCCATACAGCTATGCTTAAATTGTAATTCAGGAAGTAAAGAAACCAGAATGAACCGACAAGGGAAAATGGAAGCGCAGAAAGAACGATCATCGTTTCCGTTACGGACTTTGTATTAAAATAGATCAATACAAAGATGATTAGTATAGTGAGCGGAATAACCAACTTCAACCTTTCTTCGGTTTTAACAAGGTATTCATACTCGCCGCTCCACTGTAGACGGTATCCTTCAGGAATCTTCAAGGAGGCCACACTCTTCTTCGCCTCGTTTACGTACCCCCCCACATCCCTGCCGCTAAAGTCCACGAAGACATAGGATGTCAACAAACCCTCCTCGCTTTTGATGGCGGTGGGCCCTCTGATGATCTTTAAATCTGCAAGCTCCCCCAAGGGGATTTGCACGGATGCCGGGGCGGAAGCGGGCATTGTTCCGGATACAGAAGCGGTAGGATTACCCGGTATCATCACCGGTACCAGGACCCTCTTCAATTTTTCCACATCGTTTCGCAATTCCCTTGAGTATCGCACATTGACCGGGTAGCGTGCGCGCCCTTCCACTGTAGTTGTCAGGTTCATTCCCCCGATGGCAGACTCGATAACCCCTTCTACGTCGTCTACCGTAAGACCGTAACGCGCCACGTCATCTTTCTTCACCGCTATGTCCAGGAAGTATCCCGTGGTAACCCTCTCCGCATACGCGCTGCGTGTTCCCGTTATGCCTTTGACGTGATGCTCTATGGCAAGGCCTATCTTTTCTATTTCTTCGAGGTTCGGCCCGAGTATTTTAATCCCCACGGGGGTCCTGATGCCGGTCGCCAGCATGTCTATCCTTGCTTTAATGGGCATGGTGAAGGAGTTGGCCACACCTGGAATAGTCAGGGCATCGTTCATTTCATTCTTGAGCTGCTCCACGGTCATTCCTTTCCGCCATTGAGATTCAGGCTTCAGATTGACCACCGTTTCAAACATCTCCAGGGGCGCCGGGTCCGTGGCCGTTTCCGCCCGCCCGGCCTTGCCGAATACCTGTGAGACTTCCGGAATTTTCATAAGAATTTTATCTTGCATTTGGAGCAGTTTTGATACCTCGGAAACAGAAGCCGCAGGCACGGTAACCGGCATATAGAAGAGGGTCCCTTCATAAAGGGGCGGCATGAACTCCGAACCAATCTTTATAAACGGGAAGGCAGTAGCGGCCAGAATCACCACCGACACGATTATCACCGTTTTCCGGAAACGCAGCGCCAGAGAGGCGGCCGGTTCATAGAGTTTGTGCAGGACAATGCTGATAGGATTTTTTTCTTCAGACCTGATCTTTCCCCGGATGAGTAATGTCATCAACACCGGCGTCAGCGTGACCGCAATAAACGACGAGAAGAGCATGGCGAAGGTCTTGGTGTAGGCAAGGGGTTTGAAAAGCCTTCCCGCCTGGGCCTGCAAAGTGAACACGGGAAGAAATCCAGCGGTGATCACCAGGAGTGAGAAGAAAAGTGAAGGTCCCACTTCCTTGGCCGCTTCGATAATGACATCCACCCTGGAACTTTGTCCATTCTGATGCTCCCACTCTTCAAGTTTTTTATGGGCGTTTTCCACCATGATGATGGAGGCATCCACCATGGCGCCGATGGCAATAGCAATCCCGCTAAGACTCATGATGTTCGAGGTGACGCCCAGATAGTACATGCAGATGAAAGACATGATGATGGCAATGGGAAGTGTCAGAATTACCACCAGGGCGCTCGGCAAATGGAATAGGAAAACGATGCATACAACGCTCACCGCCACGGCGAGCTTTATGATCTCGTCCTTCAGGGTTGCCACGGATCGCAGGATGAGATCCGAGCGGTCATAAGTGGTGACCATACGAACCCCCTTGGGAAGGCTTGGCTCGACGTCTGCTTTGATTTTTGCCTTGACCCGCTCGATCACGTTGAGGACGTTTTCACCGAAACGGACAACAACGATCCCACCGGCTACCTCCCCTCTGCCATCCAATTCTGCCAGGCCCCTGCGGATCTCCGGCCCTAATTGAACACGGGCCACGTCTTTCAAATAGATCGGTGTGCCCCCGGGGCTTGCTCCCACGGTGATATCCTCTATATCTTTGATGGCCTTGATGTATCCCCGCCCCCTGACCATGTATTCCACGCCGGAGAATTCAAGAACCCGGCCTTCCACATCCCTGTTGCTCTTCCGGATGGACTCCATCACCTTCATGATCGAAAGGTTGTAGGCGGCAAGCCGATTTGGATCGACAGTTACCTGGTACTGTTTTACAAACCCGCCGATACTCGCCACCTGAGAGACGCCCGGAACACTCTCCAGAGCGAGCTTCAGGTTATAGTCCTCGATGGAGCGGAGGTCGGAAAGGTCATGCCCGCCTGTTTCATCGACTACCGCATACGAGAAACCCCAGCCCAGGCTCGTCGCATCGGGGCCGAGGACGGGGTTAACATCAGCGGGAATCTTATTCTTCACAGCCTGGATGTATTCCAGCACGCGGCTTCGGGCCCAATAGATATCCGTACCTTCTTCGAATATGACGTAGATAAAAGAGCTCCCGAGATAAGAGAAGCCCCGCACCGCCTGGACTTTAGGCGCCGCGAGGAGCGTCGCGGAGATCGGATACGTGACCTGATCTTCAACAAGGTCCGGGCTGCGGCCCGTCCACTCGGTAAAGATGAT
>DASPQI010000115.1:0-9526 GCA_035625045.1 Syntrophales bacterium
TCCAGGGCCAGGAGGCCGCCCGGACGGGTATTGCCGTATGTCGTGCATCCGGGAATGATTTGACCCCCAGCGGTCACTGACCAATGAAGGTCTTTCGCAGATGCACCTGTGATATTCGTGACCATGGTGCCAAAGCGGTCAATGTACTGGATATATCCTGTTATCACGTCATCAGATCTGGTACATCCCGGAAGATCAAGGCGAGTAAGAGTTAAGGGATCTATTTCCATTCCTAATTTTAACAGGGGTGTTCCTGCAGCCAGGCGCGCACTCACAGGGGCGAAAATATCCCGGCCATGAAAGGTTGCGCTTGATTCGGGCTTTAGCCAGTATTCAGGATTGGTCAATTCCACTGCCGCAGTGATCTTTTCATGATCGAGGACACCTGTGAAAATTCCGTTATCTGGTCCTACGAGAAAGCCTGTTAACAACTCAATTGCGACGGCCCTCCTTTGAGTGCCTACGCCCGGGTCAACTACTGCCACGTGGATAGTTCCGGAAGGAAAATAAGGATAGGCCGTCATCAGGCAGAAATTGGCGGCGTCGAGGTTTTGGGGAGGGATATCATGTGTGATGTCGATAATATTCAAATCGGGGTTGATGCGGGAAATCACACCCTTCATTACCCCAACGTAATTGTCCTGCAGTCCGAAATCCGTCAGCAGTGTAATTAATCTGTCATCGGACATAAGCTCACTTCGCTTCCGGGGCGGTGAAAACGATTCGTTTTAAGGGAGATTTGTACAAAAAGAGGAACATCCTTTATGAAAAAAGAATAGATGAGAAGCTAATAAAGGTCAAGGGTAAAATCGAAGGCGGGAGATGGAAAGGGGGCTGTTTTTGACGGGAAAATATATGAGGGATGTGTTATAAGTCACCCGATCATAATATCCGGGAGGAATATATCATATGAAAAATATGTTGGAAGGCGTGGAAGAAATACTGCTCATGGGACCAGGACCGTCATGCGTCCCTCCGGAAGTATATAAAGCGTTAAGCCGCAAGACTATCGGTCATCTTGACCCCTATTTTATTGAGATTATGGAAGAGCTGAAGGAGATGCTCCGAAAAATTTTGAACACTCGCAATGCCCTTACTATTCCCATATCCGGCACAGGCTCGGCGGGTATGGAGGCCTGCTTTGTAAACCTTGTAGAGCCGGGAGACAGGGTGCTGATTCTTATCAATGGCGTCTTTGGTCAGAGGATGCGGGAAGTGGCCACGCGCCTGGGCGCTAATGTGGATTCTCTGGAATTTGCCTGGGGGACGCCTGTTCGTCTGGAAGATGTGGAAAAGAAGCTTCGTGAAGCGTCATATCGGATCGTGGCCGTGGTCCACGCCGAGACATCCACGGGTGTGCGGAATCCCGTGAACGAGATAGGAAGGCTGATGAAGGGAAAGGACACGATCTATCTTGTGGATACTGTTACTGGCCTTGGCGGAATCGAAGTCTGCATGGATGACTGGAACATCGACGCCCTTTACAGCGGCACACAGAAATGTCTTTCCTGCCCGCCGGGGCTCGCACCGCTGTCGTTTTCGGAAAAAGCAATGGGCAAGCTCAAAGGCCGCAAGACAAAGGTTCCTAACTGGTATCTCGATCTTACCTTAATCTGCGAGTATTGGGGGAGAAACCGGGTCTATCACCACACCGCCCCGGTCAACATGCTCTACGGTCTCTACCAGGCATTGTATAATATCCTGCAGGAAGGACCGGACAAGGTCTTTGCCCGCCATCAGGAGAGCTATGAGGCGCTCGTAAAAGGTCTGGAAGGAATGGGGCTCAGGATGCTGGTAGATAAACCATACCGCCTGCCCATGCTGAATACGGTATACAGTCCCGACGGTGTTGATGAATTATCCGTGCGGAAGCGGCTGCGCAGTGAGTTCAAGATCGAGATCGGGGGCGGCCTTGGACCTCTCGCCGGTAAGATATGGCGGATCGGCTTGATGGGACATACCGCCAGGAAGAAAAACGTGACACGATTCCTCAAGGCGCTGAAGACTACGATTAGCAAATAATATAATGCCGATAGACCCCGAATCGGTGTCCGGGGCAGGTACAAAAATTTATTGAAAAGACTGGATGCCGGATCAAATCCGGCATGACACACTGTGATAAATTTATCTGCTAATAACGGGGTTTCATCCTGCCCTCCATCCTGGCCCATCGATACAGGGCGGCGAGGACGACCACGGCTTTTTCCGATGAATAGGGAAAAGCGGGTATGCCATGTTCTTCCAGGACAGAGGCGGCGCGTTCCACCTCAACGTCGCCGGAAAGCGCGGCAACTATCGGCTTTGGCGCTTTTCCGGCCTCGGCTGCCTTCTTTGCTTTGATCACTGTCTCGGCGAAGACCATAGGCGGCGTGACCAGTGTATGCCAGTAGCCGAGGATCAAGGCGTCTACCCTGTCATCTTCAAGGGCCAACCGGATCGTGGCTTCATATGTTTCCGGCGGTTCCCCTCCTGTAATATCCACCGGATTTCCCGTGGCGCCGAAAGGAGGGATGAATTTCTTGAAGGCCTCATCCAGGTCTTTCTCCAGCGTCATGAGCTGAAGCTGATGCCTGCTGCACGCATCCGTCAGCAGTACGCCCAGCCCTCCGGCGCCAGTAACAATCAATACATTTTCCCCTTTCGGGATTGGCATCTTGCTGATGCTTCTCGCGCAATCGAGAAGTTCCTCCAGATTGGAGACCCTGACGATTCCTGCTTTGGCAAAAGCGGCGCTGTAGATCCTGTCATCTCCCGCGAGCGCGCCAGTATGAGAAAATGCTGCTCTTTCTCCCAGGGCTGTCGCACCGGCCTTAAGCGCAACGATGGGCTTCTGCCTGCTTATCTTCTGTGCCGCGTTGACGAAGGCAACGCCGTCTTTGATATCTTCCACGTGCACGGCGATCACCTTTGTGTTCGGGTCCTGTCCGAAAAACTCGATCAGGTCATCCTCATCCACGTCACACTTGTTGCCGACGCCTACGATTGAAGAAACGCCCATTTTATGAGAGCGACTGTAGCCGATGATGGCCATACCCACGCCACCGCTCTGGCAGGAGAGTGCCGTAGGCCCCTTCTCCGTATAGGGCGTGCAGAATGTCGCGCAGAGGTCTGCCGGAGTGTAGTATATTCCGAAGATGTTCGGTCCGAGGATGCGCACCTTACTCTTGATGGCTTGGGCGATGAGTTCCCTCTGGAGATCGTTATTGCCGATCTCGGCAAAACCGGATGAGATTACTATGGCCCCGGCGACTCCTTTCTCTCCAAGGACTTTTACGGCTTCGGCCACATTTTTCGCCGGGATCACGATGACTGCCACATCCACCTGCCCCGGGATGTCGGTGACACTCTTGTAACATTTAAGCCCCAGTATTTCATCCGCCTTGGGGTTGATGGGATAAATTTTCCCTTTGTAGCCGCCGTCGATGATGTTCTTTACCGTTGAATATCCCAGTTTTGACGGATCGCCGGAGGCCCCGATGATGGCGATAGCCGATGGCGAGAAAATTCTGTTCATACTAGTGACGATTTCCTTTGAAGTGTAGATTGTCTCAGAGATTCTTTTTGGCTCGCCGATGGCCATCAGGGCGTCTACAACAATGGCGCCAGACGCCGAGGCGATCACGGGATTCAGGTCAAGCTCCACGATCTCAGGATG
Organism: Syntrophales bacterium; assembly: GCA_035625045.1. Lineage (GTDB taxonomy): Bacteria > Desulfobacterota > Syntrophia > Syntrophales > UBA2185 > DATKLL01. The sequence goes on from DASPQI010000115.1 coordinate 3,656, forward strand.
ATCAGTTAAAAGTGCCGAGAGCTTCTGAATAATATCAGCTACAGCGTTTACATCGATCGCAGGTTTCCCGCGAAAATTTCCAAGGATCTTTGCTCCCTTGATTTCCTGCATCATGCCTAGGGCATCTCCTTTCGTGACAGGGACCAGTCTGAAGACCACATCGCCTGCAACCTCAATAAAAACCCCTCCCAGGCCGAACATAACGGCATGACCGAACTGGCGGCTGAAGGTGGCGCCGATGACCAATTCCACTCCCTCCGGCACCATTTGATATATTAGCACCCCTTGTATGAGCGCAGCCGGTCTGTGGGTCTTTACGTTCTCCATGATTTCAATGAACACTTTCCGTACTGCCTCCGGGGAATCTATATCTACCCTGATACCGCCCACATCTGATTTGTGGGAGATATCAGGAGATACGACCTTCATCACGACTGGGTATCCTGACCAATTAGCTATGGTAACCGCCGTATCTGGATCAGTTGCCACCTGCCCTGTTCTGACCGGGACATTGTAAGCCTTCAGCACTTCCTTGCTTTCCACCTCTGTGAGTACAGTTCTTCCCTGTGCTTTCACCTCAGCGAGAATTTTCGTCACCGCGTTTTTCATCGGTACCTCCTTTATAATTTCGTGTCGTTGATGCTAAAGACCGCTACTGGCATGGCCGCAGAAGCCCCGTCATATTACGGATGACAGCAGAAAAAGTCAACATGATAAGGCATGCAAGTTGGATTTGCTGATATGAGAGCTTTCATAATATCCATACAGTCATTGCGAGCGAAGCAAAGCAATCTCATAGCATGCTGATAAGATGACAGATTGCCGCGTCACTTGCCCCTCACGCTTCGCTCAGGGCTGCGGCTCACCCTCGCAATGACAAATTGCTGATTGTGCAAAGATTTCGATATATGGTGTGATTAGTATACGGTCTGGATATCTACTTACTTTTTGTCCCGAAAGATGCGGTCTCTATCCATCTTCAGTCCGGGAGACCGCTCCACCAGGTCTCGAAGGAAACCCGCCTTGTCTTGTGGTGATATCATCAGTCCCGACGGGTTTGGACGATAACGAATATGAAGCCGATCCAACGAACAAGCAGGGCTCGAAACCGGATTGCGTGTGGGTGAAATCTCACTGATTGTTTCCAGGTCAATGACCCATCGAAACGGCCCCGACTGAACAGTGAGGGTTTTGTCTGTGAGTATGTAACGTGTTCCATATAGCACCCAAAGCACAAATGCAGTGCTAAGTAACATCAGGACGGATATCAGCAATCGAAATGCTAATGGCACCCGCGCTCCCCAGAGATCCCACACAGCGATGAGCATGGCCATCACCGCCGCCCATAACAGGATAACGATCCAGCCATCCCTCTTTGATTCATAGACACGTTTCATATTTTAGTCTTCTTATTTTTTATCTTATCCTTCGCAGTCATACAACTGTCGCAGGCCCATTATGAATTCTTAAGTCAATATAATTTTTTTTATGTAGGTTTAATAGACCATTGTGAGATATGCGTCAAGTTTTGAAAAAAACTGGTAATATCTATAAAATACCCTACTATTTTCTTCCAGCCTGCCGCTAATTTCAGCTTGACACAATCATGGAATTCATATAGAAAGCCCCCTACATTTAGAGATCAATAAAGGAGGATTATTTTTGGCAACGCATAAATCCGCAGAAAAAAGAAGCAGACAGAACGAAAACAGGCGCGTGAGAAATACCTCGGTCAAGTCAAGCGTCAGAACCACAATAAAATCCGTAGTGACGGCCGTTGAAGAAAAGGATAAGGCGGGTTCAGTAACCGCTCTTGCTGCTGCCGTTCCTGCAATCAAAAAGGCGGCTTCCAAAGGTGTATTTCACAAAAAGACAACTGCGCGCAAGATATCGAGATTAACCAAAATGGTAAATGCCCTCAATAAGGGGTAATATTTTCTTACCCATTAGCATAGTTGTCTCTCAAAATCCTGACATCATTAATCTATATGCCCTCTCGGCTGTATCATTGGACAGTTTGACGAGGGCATTTTTGCGGTTTGTCTCTTTAGTGCTGACATCAGTGAATGTGTAGTCCTGATATCCTGAAAAGCTTTTGTTGGCCCATATTACCTTTTTGTTAATCTGATCTTCAAAGGTGAGCTCCATAGTTATGGTTGCGCGTTCCTCCTGGGTAATAACACTTTTTTGGTAAGCCATGGGAGAAATCGTGAGGCTGTTTATACTGGCCTTGAAAACAGAGTCTGCTTTTTCCCGGCTGTCGACCAATGTGAACCTTCCACCTATAATGAATTGATCGATAAAGGCAGTCCTGAAGGAATTTTCTATATTGGCCTCACTGGTCCTGTTGGAAAAATTGTCTATAAAGACCGTCCGGATAGTTTTATCTATATATTCACCACCGGGGTTGAAGCGATAGCCGCAGCTTGAGAAGAGAAAGGTAGTGAGAAGGACTACAAAGACGGCTATCCAGTGTATCCGATAAATCCCCCTCAGTCCCCCTTTACAAAAGGGGGAGGCAAATGACGATTCCTTACTGAACCACGATATTGACAAGCTTTTTGGGAACATATATTTCTCTCACAACTTTTTTACCGGAAATGAAATTGATAATCTTCTCATCATTCAGGGCAAGCGCTTTGATCTTTTCCCCGTCCTCATCCGCCGCGACGACCATCCTGCTCCTCACCTTTCCATTGATCTGAATGACTATGGTAATCTCTTCTTCCGCGGCGACGTCATGATCATACTCTGGCCAGGGGACATCGGCCAAATTGCCTACACGACCCAATTCCGTCCACAACTCTTCGGTAACGTGAGGAACAATGGGAGCAAGCAGTATAATGATCGTTTCGATGGTCTCCCTGATGACGGAAAGGGCCTTGGCATCTTCCTTCTGCGGCCGCTCGATAAGGTAAAGGGCATTGACCAGTTCCATGACAGCGCTTATAGCCGTATTGAAGTGGAACCGATCCTCAATATCGCGGGTCACTTTCCTGATCGTCTGATGTGTTTTCCGCCTCAGGTTTTTTAATTCGCCTTCGAGTTCCTCACTTCCGTCAAAGGGCTTAACAACCGCAATGTCATCTAGGTAATCTATGACGATCCGCCATGCCCTGTTCAGGAAACGGAATGATCCCTCGACTCCCTGATCGGACCACTCCAGATCTTTTTCCGGTGGCGCCGCAAAAAGACAGAACATCCTGACTGTGTCTGCTCCGTATTTTTTGATCAGGTAATCAGGATCGACAACGTTCTTCAGAGATTTGGACATCTTCTCCGATTTGCCGATCGTGACTTCCTTTTCGCACTGGGTGCATTTTTCGTCCTTCACCTCATCGGGAAACAGGTATCCATGCTCTTTACAGCGCATCGTCTCCTTGCAGACCATGCCCTGGGTGAGAAGATTGGTAAACGGTTCATCAAAATTCAGGACACCGTAGTCTCTCAGCATCTTTGTGAAGAAGCGTGAGTACAAAAGGTGGAGGATCGCGTGCTCAATGCCTCCGATATACTGATCCACCGGCATCCAGTAGTGTACCTTCTGTTTATCGAGCCCCGGTTTTTCCGCGAATTGGGGCGAGCAGAAGCGATCGAAGTACCAGGAGGATTCCACAAATGTATCCATGGTGTCCGTTTCACGCTTTGCCGTGCCGTTGCATTGCGGGCAGGTAGTCTCCACAAATGCCTTGAACTTTGCCAGGGGAGATCCCCCTTCTCCCGTTAATTCAACTTCACGAGGCAGAACGACGGGAAGGTCGGCTTCCGGCACCGGCACTGCACCGCACTTGTCGCAGTAAATGATGGGGATTGGCGCCCCCCAGTAGCGCTGCCGGGAAATGCCCCAGTCCCGAAGACGGTACTGGATGGCCTTCTTGCCCCGGCCTATGGATTCCAGGTATTCGGCGATGGCATCAAGGGCCTTCAGATTTTCCATACCGTTGAACTGTCCGGAATTGACGAGGATACCTTCGTCAATATAGGCCTCCGTCATGGTGTGGATGTTGAGAGGCTTGTTCGGAGGTTGAATAACCACGACGAGGGGAAGATTGTATTTTTTCGCGAACTCAAAATCGCGCTGATCGTGGGTAGGCACGGCCATGACACATCCGGTTCCGTATTCGGCAACGACAAAGTTTGCCGCGAAGATGGGCATCTTCTTCTTTGTCATCGGATTGAGGCAGTAGGCATCCAGGAACATGCCTTCCTTTTCGTAATACTCCGACGTCCTCATCAGTTTGTCCTGCTTTTTTACTTTGTCCACAAATTCTCTGATTTCATTTTCAATCGGTTTTCCCTTGACCAGGTCCATTACCAGGGGAAGTTCGGCGGCAACCAGCATAAATGTGGCCCCGTAAACGGTGTCCTGCCTTGTCGTAAAGACATCGATCGTGCCGCTGCCGTCGGCCATAGGGAAATAGATCTCGCATCCGAAGCTCTTGCCGATCCAGTTCTTCTGCATGATGATGACGCGTTCGGGCCAGCCGGGGAGCTTGTCGCAGTATTCAAGTAGTTCTTCAACATAGTCGGTGATACGGAAAAACCACTGGTCGAGATATTTTTCCTCGACCTCCGTTGAGCATCTCCAGCACTGACCTGCCTCCACCTGCTCGTTTGCCAGCACTGTTTGACAGGTCTGGCACCAGTTCACGATGGAGCTTTTTTTATAGGCGAGCCCTTTTTCATACATCCAGAGGAAGAATAACTGTTCCCAGCGGTAATACTCCGGCTCACAGGTGGAAAGCTCCCTGTCCCAGTCGTAGCTGAAGCCCATCTCCTTGAGCTGTTTTTTCATATAGGTGATGTTTTCATTAGTCCATGTCGCCGGGTGAATGCCGTGGTCTATGGCCGCGTTTTCCGCGGGCATGCCGAAAGAATCCCAGCCCATGGGATGCAGAACGTTGAACCCATTCATCCGCTTGTAGCGCGCCACTACGTCACCGATGGTGTAGTTTCGCACATGGCCGATATGAATTTTACCGGAGGGATAAGGAAACATCTCCAGCAGGTAGTACTTCTTTTTAGAAGGATCTTCCGTGACCTTGAAAATACCCTTATCTTTCCAGATTGCCTGCCATTTCTTTTCCAGTTCCTGCGGCTTATACTTTTTCTCCATAACTCATCCAGCCTCCAACAGTAAGACTCAGAACAATATCCTCATGATTAAGAACTTCCGGAGATTCCGTTGATGGTTTGATTCGCTTCTTCTTTATATAATTTCAGGTATACGGCATCTAGTATCCCGTTTATAAAAGAACCGGAATTTTCGGAGCCGTACAATTTGCCTAAATCTATTGCTTCATTCAGTGTGACTTTGGGGGGTATATCCGGACAGTATAAAAGCTCGTAAACGGCCATACGGAGGATATTTCTATCAACCCTCGACATGCGTGCAAGCGACCAGTTTTCGGAGCAGCTGGTAATATGACCGTCTATCTGCTCTCTGTTGTCCCAGGTGCCTTCTATCAAAAGGGTAGAGAATTTTCTGGACTCCTCCGGAGCGTCAAAGTTATTCCAAAAAAGCGCGACAGCCTCTTTGGAGTCGATATTTAAAACATCCAGCTCGTAAAGAACCTGTAAGGCAATCTCTCTTGCCTTTCTTCGTTGATGCATTAATTCCTCTGGCTATACTACATCGGGCACTATTTATGATGGATCTTCCAATATAGATACTAAATAAAATATTTATAAACCTTTGCACAATCGGTTTATGTCATTGCGGCCTCGCAAAGCAATCTCATAAGCTATTAATTGCCACGTCGCTGCCCCTCGCAATGACTGAAGAAGGGCTCTGCTAATAATTTGTAAGGCTATAGTTTCCTGAAGAGGTCTACCATTTCAATGGCGGACATGGCGGCATCCCATCCCTTG
>DASPQI010000116.1:0-3574 GCA_035625045.1 Syntrophales bacterium
AGCCACGGCGATTCCTTGCAGAATCGTCATGCCTTTTCAGACTTCCCCTTTAAGTATATCTTCCGTCTCAGGTCCTGTAAATTAATGGACGCCTTTATCATCTCGCCCTTACCTCCCAGTGTTGCCGGAAGATCGTTAACAGCAGGGCCCCTTTGCTCCCCGGACATTACCCCGGTTCATCGCTCTTACGAACCCATCCGCCACCCTCCCACCTTCGATTCACTTCCCTCTGTCCACGGTTATAGAATCTACCTTGCTCCAAAAATTTCTCTCTGGGGCGAGTAGGGCTTCTCCAGTTGCTCGGCCTGTCCTTGTTACCATGCTGTCGCTATCACCCCGCCGGAATGAATCACACGTATCATCCAGTTTTCGTCTGCTCATCCTGCCTTCGTCCCAACGTTGCGGGCTCGGCTTCCGGAACTATTGGATTTTCGAGGCCACCTCCGCGTTCACTCTCGTTACGGCCTGGTAACTCGCTCCCATCCTTCTGATGGTTTTGTCAATAGGCTCCAAGATTTTGGTTTCCCTCCACCTTGCTATCCAAGCTACAGGGCTCTGACTTTTACCCTGGCAGGTTTACCTCCTGCCGAACAGTCCAGCCTTCTCTGGACACACAACGTTGCATCCAGTATTCAACAAAACGGCGTAGAAGCCAGCCATATGTCGTGAGTATTTGCTAGTCTGATGTGGCGGCCAAGCACTTTTGTATCAATATATTTCCCATAGCGATTGAACTACATCTTCAAACTCTGGCATTAATCGATCCGGCATGAAAGATAGTACTCTTGCGGGTATTCCACCGAGTTCCCACACCCTCTCGTCCAAAGGCGGGATATACTGTTCTCCGCTGTCTCCCAACTGCATTGCATGGGCTATATAATCAGCTATGTGAATCACGCATGCCTCGACAGGGTATTGTTTGGTTTCCCATGGGACATGATGGCAGGCCAATACCTCCTCCAGGGTCGGAGGCAGATTCCATAATTGCGCCAATGCACGCCCTAAATCAGAATGGTCAAAACCGAGCACTTCTTTTTCAACAAGGAATAATGGCTTCTTACTGTCCTTGCATTGAAGAATCATTTTCTGCGCCGTCTCCGGGATCTGCTTGTATATAACGAGCCGGCCTATGTCATGGATGATACCGGCCGTGAAGAAAAACTCAACATTCCCCTTGCACTGTCCGACTGTTGCGAGCATCCTTGCAGCCAGGCCGCAGCCCACACTATGTTTCCATAGTGATTCCATGTTTACAAGGTGTCCCGGTATCCCCTTGAACAAACTTATTACGGAGGTCGCCAAAGCAAGATCGCGTATCTGCTGTGTACCTACCATAAGGAGGGCTTGACTGACCGTGTCAATCTTCGACTGGAAACCATAGAACGGGCTGTTAACAAGCCGGAGCAGCCGGGAGGTAAGTCCAGGGTCGCCGCTTATTATTTCACCGATGTCTTTAATGGAAGATTGGGGATTATTAACAGCATCATTGATTTTGATATATATGAAGGGCAAAGATGACAATTCTACCAAACCCTTCAGGAGGGCTTCCGGCTTCTTACGTTTTATAAGATCGGCCTCTTGTGTTTTTCTGAAAATTGTAAACATTTTTCTATGCTTTTTACTTGGAAGGATTCATACCTCTCATCCCTCCTTTTTCATGAGCTATATTAATCAACAGATTTTACAATCAATACGAAGTTTGTTTTCCGATTGACGAGCCGATTGACCCATATTTTCAATAATTGAATTACACAGCTCAAAAGTACTTTATCTTATCAGGAGGGTAAGTATGGTCTATCCAATCCCTTGCAGCTTCGACAATTAAAGCGGAATTGCGTAGTTGATCTTCACGGTGCTTTTCGTTGCGTACTGTGTGCAATAGTTTCCCCTTCCGATAAATCTCTGAGAAATATCTTTCACCTGCTTCACGAACCTCTATATTGAAACCTCTGTGTTCATGTATTTGCATTTGAACTATACCCTCATAATCGAAAATAAAGAATTAATTTACTCTTTAGGCTTTCTCCTGATTTCTGCCACTCCGACCAATCCGAAACTAAGAAAGATCATGGTTGACGGTTTTGGTTATCCCTACTTTAGTGATGGTTACTTTTTAGTTACTAATTGGTGTACATCTGGAAAGTTAGGATTTTGAACATAGCCGTCGACTGGTACTGGGCTAAACGCCACTTGATATCTTTCTGAAGATGGTTCAGGCTGTAACCTGTCCGGCAGGCACCTTTTCAATTATTTTTAGTTGAAATGTTGGATTGTCTGTCTGAATTAGAAAATCAACATTACAAGGAAACAGAAATGCTTTCCCCAAAGTGATATTGACTTGCTCCCACTATGCACGTTCCAGTTGGCATTCAATAGATCTGCCGATTGTGAGAATATCACCATTAGTATTTGAAGTGTGAATCCCGCTCTATGTGCAGGTTTTATTAATAACAGGAAGGTAGCATTACGATGCATGCGCGGAGAATAGCCCACCAAGGAGCAGCACATTTCAACCGGCATTTAACAGGCTAGCCCGAAAAGACGACATCCATCTTGTATAGAAGGTTTGTTTTTCGACGCAGGTCGTTGAATTCTTAAAAAGACGATGATATCTATTTATGTCAAAATATGTGGTTATAAACGATAGGATATTTAAAACTATGTATATCATACGGCATGAATGCATTAAATTCACCATAAATTGACAACTCAATGTCGAGATTTACCTCAATCGTACACGAAAATATGTCCAAACTCGCACAACATAGAGTAAATGATGTCAAATTATGTCAAATCTTATACACATATGGGAAAACCTCATATTCTGCAAAGGACATATCATTACTTCTGTAAAACATTATTTAAGAATAGGTTGGTGCATTTATGATCCCTTCGGCAGAACGCTTTCTTATGCTGCGTATGTACAGTTTATTTTTTACTTTTCGTGCGATTTGCCGTAATTTTGGATCCATATTTCGTGGAATGTGGAAATAATGTCGGTACTCAAAAGCCAGGCGAACCGGTGTCATCTTTTTGGGGTCTTGTGAGTTGAGAATTCTGGCCTCCATCCAGTCAGCAACCTTTCTCTCAGCAGACTTTTTCTTCCCTCCTCTTTGAAAAGCGAAGAGAAGGTCACAGGCTTTTCGCGCGAATTTCTTGTCATCTTTCCTTACATTCAGTAATGACTCTAATATCTGTAAATGTTCTCCGGCGTATAGCTTTTCGATATAACTTATGAGTTTCCTCAAACGAATCCTTCTTTTTCCACTTTCCGAGTACTCATAACATTTTGACATATGGACGAACTCAGGATCGTCAATGCACTCACGCAAAAAGTCACATTCCTGGAAATACATTATGTTTTTAGGTTGATTGCGCGATAAGGAAATTATTAACGTATTAACACCCTTGTAACGAAGATCTTTCTCTAATGCCTTCAACAGCCTTCTGCCGATCCCTTTTCGTCTGTGAGACGGCTTTACCGCCAAGGAAACAAGGTGAACGGTATTCTTTAATTGCTCATCTGGAATTGCCGAAATATAACCGACTAAGTTTTTTTCGACTCCAACAAACC
>DASPQI010000117.1:0-2841 GCA_035625045.1 Syntrophales bacterium
CGCTTTGTTTCAATAGGTATTCAATATTAGCTCTTATCAGTAGCAGAAATATTGTCATAAAAGAATGATAGAATCCAATGGCAGGCAGTTTCTGAAGTCCCTCTTTCTATTTGACATCTTAATGTGTGTTTGGTAACTTTAATCAAGATTTATTCACTTAAAAAATATCCTGCACTATTGCTTCCAGCCCACACTGTCTATCGCATATCATGAAAAAGGTGCATTAGATGCATGATCCGTCAAAAACATATCAAGAATTGATCGAAGAGAATATCTTATTAAAGCAGAGAATCCTTGAACTGGAAAAAGCGGAAGCTGAACGCAAGCAAGCAGAAGACGCACTTCTCCTCTCAAATGAAATCATGGCCAATATGTCAGAAGGCGTAATTCTCATCAGCATCAGTGATGGCATTATTGTTTATGCCAACCCAAAATTCGAGAGGATGTTTGGTTATGACCCTGAAGAGTTGAAAGGAAAAAACGTATCTATTATCAATGCCCCTACGAGTAAGACCCCTGAGGAGGTTGCAAAAGAGATATCTACCAGATTGAGGGATGATGGTGTATGGAGTGGAGAAGTATATAACAAGAAGAAAGATGGCACAACGTTCTGGTGTTACTCAAATGTCTCTACTTTTAAGCACCCCGTCCATGGGGATGTCTGGGTATCCGTGCATTCCGACATAACAGAGCGAAAGCGCGCGGAGGAGGCACTGTATGACAGCGAGCGTAAGTTTCGTGCCATCTTTGACCAGACTTTTCAGTTCATCGGTTTGATGGCGATTGACGGCACACTTATAGAGGCGAACAGAACCGCTTTAAAATTCAGTGGAATCGAGGAAGTGGACGTTATAGGAAAGCCGTTTTGGATGACCCCTTGGTGGATACATTCCCCAAATATGCAGGATAAATTGCGCGCAGCTATAAAAAAGGCTTCGGAAGGCGAATTTGTTCGTTTTGAGGCAACCCATCGAGCAGCCGATGGGAGTTTCCATTATATTGACTTTTCTCTTAAACCAGTAATGGATGAATCCGGCAACGTTGTTCTCCTCATACCTGAAGGTCGGGACATCACCGAGCGCAAGCGGGTGGAAGAAGCTGTCCTTCGAGCCAAGGAGGACTGGGAGAGAACCTTTTACGCAGTGCCCGATCTCATTGCCATACTCGATACAGAGTACCGGATTGTACGTGCGAACAGGGCCATGGCAAGCCGGTTAGGTACGACACCTGAGGAGTGCGTGGGACTTACATGCTATTGCACTGTCCATGGGACGACCGAACCACCAGTTTTTTGCCCACACAGGGCCCTGCTTGAGGATGGGTTTGAACACACCGTGGAAGTCCACGAGGATCGTTTGGGCGGTGATTACGTCGTAAGTGTTTCGCCACTGCGTGATTCAGGGGGAAAACTCATAGGAAGTATTCATATTGCCCACAACATTACCGAGCGCAAGCGTATGGAAGAAGCGTTGCGGGAATCTGAAAATAAATTCAGAATTCTTGCAGAAAAGGCAGTAGTCGGGGTTTACCTGATTCAGGACGATCTATTTAGGTATATAAACCCCAGACTGGCGGATATGTTGGGTTATACGGTGGATGAACTTGCGACGAAAGTTGTCAAACTAAAAAATATTATAGCACAGGAAGATTGGATGATGGCCAGGGAATATTTGCGTAAACGCCTCTCCGGCGAGTTTGATTCCATTCACTATGAAGTCAGAATGATAAAGAAAAGTGGTGATATCTTTTTTGTGGAAGCATTAGGATCGAGAATAATATACAATGGTCGACCTGCAATTATTGGAACTCTCCTTGACATCTCCGACCGCAAGCGTGCCGAGGAAGAGCAGCGACATAGAGAAAAACTCCAGGGAACCCTGGAAATGGCAGGTGCAATTTGCCACGAAATGAATCAACCTATGCAGATCATTTCCGGATTCTCTGAGCTTCTAATGAAGGACATCTCGGAAAATGACCCAATCTATGAAAAACTTGGTAAGATAATAATGCAGATTGAAAGAATGAGTATTATAACAAAAAAGTTAATGAAAATTAAGGATTATGAAACTCAGGATTATGCAGGAATGGGCCGAATTATAGACATAAATAAAAGTTCAGATGTAGATACTGATTAAACTGCTAAATATATTTCAGAGGGAATCACGATGGATGAGAAAAAAATCTTGGTTGTGGATGATGAAGAATTGATTCGGGACATGCTTAAAGATGCCTTAGGCTCAGCCGGATATACTGTTTTAACGGCTGAGAGTGCGGAAGAAGCTCTGAAGATTCTTAAAACTGAGAGTGTCATGGTCATGTTCTTGGATATAAAACTTCCCGGTATGAATGGTATAGATCTCTGTAAGAAAATCCGAATAGAAAATCAAATCGGCATGATCCATGCGTTCACTGGCTACAGTAATATATATGGTCTTTTAGAATGCCGTGCTGCCGGTTTTGATGATTTTTTCGTTAAGCCTATTAAAACTAATTTACTCGTAAAGGCAGCTCAAGAAGCGTTTGAGAAACTAGAAAGATGGGAAGTTGGCAACTACGGATTAACGTCATAGTTATTCTATCTCTGACAAGTTAACAAGCCAGCTAACCTCACAATAAAAATTAATTGTTGAGTGACAATACAATTAATAATTGCCACCGTTGTGATCCACAATTAAAGCATAATAGTCCGATCCGCTCTTCCAGTAGAGTAGAGAGCTGGCGCAGTGGCTAAGAGCTCTGTTTCCAGCTCCCCCTCATCAAACCGTACGTTCGGTTTTCCCAAATACGGCTTTCCGATTACCTTCTTCCGGAGGCTTTCGCATTTTGTGCCCAAGGAACCCT
>DASPQI010000118.1:0-6507 GCA_035625045.1 Syntrophales bacterium
GTTTGGGACTGTCAATTGTGAAGCATCTTATGAAAGCACATCATGGAAATATTGAGATCGAAAGTCAAATGGGCAGATGCACCACAGTTTCTCTTTATTTCCCAATTTTTCGAGAAATTCCGAATTAAAATTGTAAAAAAACGCAGGGAATGGGGTTATTTTTATAAAAAAATGCCTCGGTCCCTTTATTTTTTTTAAAAATTTGCTATGAATGCCTTGACATGATGAAATTTGTGTATATTTTATGCCCTAAAATACTAGGGCACACGATTATCTTTATAAAAAATCAAAAATATAAATATAGAAAGGAGAAGTTAGAGCATGAAGATCAGGCCATTACAGGATCGAGTCATTATCAAACGGTTAGAGGAAGAACAGAAAACGAAAGGCGGGATTATTATTCCCGATACAGCCAAGGAAAAACCTATCGAAGGTGAAGTTGTTGCGGTAGGAAAAGGGAAGACAACAGAAGACGGCAAATTGATAAAGCCGGATGTTCAGGCCGGCGATAGAGTACTCTTCAGCAAGTATGCGGGCACGGAAGTCAAGATAGACGGCGTCGAGCATCTTATAATGAGAGAGGACGATATTCTCGGAATCATTGAAAAAAAATAACCTGATTATTAAGGAGGATACATTAAATGGGAGCAAAAATACTTCAGTATGATGAAGAAGCAAGAAAATCCATTCTCAAGGGTGTAAATACTCTTGCAGATGCGGTTAAGGTAACCCTCGGCCCCAAAGGCAGGAATGTCATTCTTGATAAATCCTTTGGTGCCCCAACTGTTACAAAAGACGGCGTTACAGTGGCCAAAGAGATCGAGCTCGAAGATAAGTTTGAAAATATGGGAGCCCAGATGGTGAAGGAAGTCGCCAGCAAGACGAGTGATGTGGCCGGTGACGGCACCACCACGGCTACCATTCTTGCCCAGGCAATCTATAGAGAAGGGGCAAAGAGTGTCGCTGCCGGAAGTAACCCCATGGATATAAAAAGGGGTATCGATAAGGCTGTTGAGGCCGTTGTCAAGGAACTGGAAAAGTTAAGCAAACCAACCAAGGACCAGAAAGAGATTGCCCAGGTGGGTACGATTTCCGCCAACAATGACGAGGCGATCGGCGCGATAATTGCCGAAGCGATGGGGAAGGTTGGTAAAGAAGGTGTAATTACAGTGGAAGAAGCAAAAGGGCTGGAGACCGAGTTGGAAATCGTAGAGGGTATGCAGTTTGATAGGGGGTACGTATCACCCTATTTTGTGACAAATGCGGAAAAGATGGAGGTAAACCTTGAGGATTGCTATATACTTATCAACGAAAAGAAGATCAGCGGCATGAAGGACCTCCTTCCTATTCTGGAGCAGATTGCAAAAATGGGGAGACCCCTCCTTATTATCGCTGAGGATATCGAGGGAGAGGCATTGGCAACCCTCGTAGTCAATAAGATCAGGGGCACCCTGCAGGTCGCTGCCGTGAAAGCCCCCGGATTTGGGGACAGAAGAAAGGCCATGCTGGAAGATATCGCCATCCTCACCGGCGGGAAGATGATTTCTGAGGATATGGGTGCAAAACTGGAAAATACAAGGATGGAAGACCTGGGTCGGGCCAAGAAGATTTCAATCGATAAAGACAACACGACTATTATAGACGGCGCGGGGTCAAGAGCAGCCCTTGAGGGAAGGGTGAAACAGATCAGGACCCAGATAGACGAAACAACGTCTGATTATGACAGAGAAAAACTCCAGGAGAGACTGGCCAAGCTGGTCGGCGGTGTTGCGGTGATCAAGGTAGGCGCGGCAACAGAGACAGAGATGAAAGAGAAGAAGGCGCGTGTTGAGGATGCGCTCAATGCGACACGTGCGGCCGTTGAGGAAGGCATCGTTCCCGGTGGCGGTGTGGCCTATATCAGGACGCTTCCTGCACTCGAGAAACTGAAGATGGAAGGAGACCAGAAGGTTGGTGTCAACATCGTAAAAAAGGCCCTCGAAGAACCACTGAAGATGATTGTGAGCAATGCTGGCGAGGAAGGCACGATCGCTGTGGAGAAAGTAAAAGCGAAAAAAGGCGCCTTTGGCTTCAATGCCAGGACGGACCAGTATGAAGACCTGATTGAAGCGGGTGTCATCGATCCTACCAAAGTAACCCGTTTTGCCCTCCAGAACGCGGCAAGTGTGGCATCGCTGATGCTGACCACCCAGTGCATGGTGGCTGAGAAGCCCGAAGAAAAACCTGCTATGCCGGCCATGCCTCCCGGCGGCGGATATCCCGGTATGGGAATGTAAAAATTAATTAATCCTATCGGCAAGTGAAAAGCCCCCTGTTTTTCTGCAGGGGGCTTTTTTTTACTTATGCTTGAAAGAGGTTTATTTCTGTGATAGCTTCATCAACCGTTGATTATTCAGCGCTTACATTAGAATAGTGTCGTCCTATCAGTGATGATCAATATTGAGGAGTAACAGATGGACTATAAGGATACGTTAAATCTGCCGAAAACTGATTTCCCCATGAAGGCGAATCTCTCCCGGAAGGAGCCGGAGCTGCTCAAAATGTGGGAGGATATGAATATTTACGATAAGATCAGAGAGGCGTTAAAGGGGAAGAAGACCTATATCCTCCATGATGGTCCTCCTTACGCAAATGGAAACATTCACCTTGGTACGGCGTTGAATAAGGTGATCAAGGATATGGTGGTCAAATCGAAAAATATGTCCGGATTCGACAGCATTTATGTACCCGGCTGGGACTGTCATGGTCTTCCCATTGAACATCAGGTCGAGAAAGAGCTGGGCAACAGAAAACATGGGATGTCCCATGCGGATATACGCCGGTTCTGTCGCTCCTTTGCTGAGAAATTTGTGGGTATCCAGAGGGAACAGTTCAAGCGCCTGGGGGTATTGGGAGAGTGGGATAATCCGTACCTTACCATGTCTTATGATTATGAGGCGGCAACTGTAGAAGAGTTTGGGAAACTCTATTTTAGAGGCGATGTCTATAAGGGGAAAAAGCCGGTGTACTGGTGCGCTTCTTGTAAGACCGCCCTGGCGGAGGCCGAGGTTGAATACAGCGACCATATAACCCCTTCCATTTATGTTGAATTCAAGATGATATCCGATATAGCGGCTGTTCGTCCGAAACTGAAAGGGGAGAAAGTAAGCGTAGTTATCTGGACGACGACTCCCTGGACGATACCACCAAACCAGGCAATTGCCGTGCACAAGGATTTTATCTATGTCGCAGTAAAGGTGAATGGCGAGACATTGATCCTAGCGAAGGAACTCCTGGATTACTGCATGGATGCCTTTGGCTATAAAAATTACAAAGTCCTGGATGAATTTCCAGGCTCTGTTCTGGAGGGACTTAAGTGCAAACATCCATTATACGAACGTGAGAGTCTGATCATCCTTGCTCCCTTTGTCACGCTTGATGCGGGAACAGGCTGTGTGCATATCGCACCGGGTCATGGGCAGGAAGATTACGAGATCGGCATGAAATACTGCCTGGACAATTATGCGCCGGTGGATGACGATGGAAGATACACCTCCGATGTTCAATACTTTGCCGGGCAGTTCGTCTTCGATGCCAATGGCGCGGTCATTAAGAAATTGGATGAGGTCGGGGCCCTGCTTGGCCATGTTGACATTGAGCATTCCTATCCACACTGCTGGCGGTGCAAGAATCCCATCATCTTCCGGTCTACCGAGCAGTGGTTTATCTCGATGGAGAAGAATAATCTGAGACAAAAAACCCTTGGTGCAATTGACAAAGTTCAGTGGTTGCCGGCATGGGGTCGTGACAGAATATCCGGAATGATTAAAGCCCGCCCTGACTGGTGTATCTCCAGACAGAGGTTGTGGGGGGTGCCCATTACCATGTTTTCCTGCGACCATTGTAGGAATGACCTCATGACGGAAGAGATTATGAAGCATGTTTTAAAACTGGTTAATGAGTTTGGGGCCGACATATGGTTCAAGAGGGATGCAAAGGACCTTCTGCCGGGAGGAACAGTCTGTCCTTCATGTCAGGGAGATAAATTTACAAAGGAAATGGATATACTAGATGTGTGGTTCGATTCCGGTGTAAGTCATGCCGCCGTGCTGGAGAGACGGCAGAATCTGAGTTCTCCGGCGGATATGTATCTTGAAGGCAGCGACCAGCACAGGGGGTGGTTTCATTCCTCCCTCCTGGAATCTGTGGGGACGAGGGAACGGGCCCCCTATAGAACCGTTCTGACTCATGGGTTCGTCGTCGACGGCGAAGGGAAGAAGATGTCCAAATCCATGGGGAATGTGATTGACCCGGAAGAGGTCATCGATAAGCATGGCGCTGAAATATTGAGACTCTGGGTTGCCGCCGAGGATTACACACAGGACATAAGAATTTCCGACGAGATACTTGCCCGCCTCGTGGAGGCCTACAGGCGCATCCGCAACACGAGCCGTTTCATTCTCGGGAATCTCTATGACTTTGAGCCCGGCAGCATGGTTTCCTATCAGGATATGGAAGAAATCGACCGCTGGGCCCTTCATAAACTCCAGGAGATTATACGACGGGTGAGAGAAGCCTATCACCAGTATCATTTTCATTTAGCATTCTTTACACTGCATAATTTTTGTACCGTCGACCTGAGCGCCCTCTACCTTGATGTCCTTAAGGACAGGCTATATACATCGAGGGCGGAATCAAGGCAGCGGCGGTCCGCGCAAAGCGCCATGTATATCATTCTTGATACCATGACACGTCTGCTTGCTCCCGTTCTGTCGTTTACTGCGGAAGAGATTTGGTTGTCTTTACCCTCTTACGATGGGAAAGAACCCAGTGTCCACCTGACTCAATTTCCCGAGGTGAACTCCGAATATATGGATATGAATCTGGTTGAGAGCTGGGGTACTATGATCGCACTCAGGGGAGAGATTTCCAAGGCAATAGAAATAGCGAGGAAGAATAAAGTGGTCGGACACTCCCTTGACGCCCGTGTGGAGATATCAGCTCCTGGTAACCTCCGGTCATTTCTGGAGCTTCATCTCGAAGACTTAAAAACACTGTTGATCCTTTCCCAGATCAATATTGTGGAGGAGGGAGATATTAAAGACCCTTATATAAGTGAAGAGTTTACAGGTTTGACTATCAGGGTGGCAAAGGCGCGGGGTAAGAAATGTGACCGCTGCTGGGTTTATAGCGAGATGGTAGGCGTGAACCGGGAACATCCGGCCATTTGTGAAAGGTGCATCTCAAACCTTTAATCATTATTTCCCCCTTCCTCAAGCCCTCCCACCGGGGAAGGGATTTATCACGGAGAAACAATTTGAAAAAGAAATACATTATTCTTTTTATGACGGTGGCGGCGGTTGTGCTGTTGGACTTTATCACCAAGGCCTACATCAGCTCGTCTATGTCGCTTCATGAATCATTTGATGTCATAAACGGGTTTTTAAATATAACGTATGTCAGAAATCCGGGAGCCGCCTTCAGTTTTCTTGCAGATGCCCCGGCGATTTTCCGGTCGATTTTTTTTATATCAGTAACAGTTACGGCCATAATACTCGTTCTCTATTATATTGCGAAAAGCAAAATTGAAGAGCCATTTATGATATTTTCCCTTTCCCTGATCCTGTCCGGTGCTGTTGGTAATCTCATTGACAGGATACGGTTTGGAGAGGTTGTTGATTTTATCGACGTATATATAAGTTCCTACCACTGGCCTGCCTTTAATGTCGCCGATTCCGCTATAACTGTCGGAGCCGTCATCATGGTTTTGGAATTGATCAGAGGGAAAAAGAAGCAGGGCGGTTCCGCATCAGCGTAATGCAGATTGGATAAGATTGTTTTAATGAAGATTTTCTTCCATATAAAAAGATTCTTATCGAGGCTGCTCTCTCCACAGAGACTTTTCATTTTCAGTTTCACCTCCATGATCCTTATAGGGGCCACTCTCCTGTGGCTGCCTTTCTCATCCAGCCATGGTCATATAACCTTTGTTGATGCCCTTTTCACATCCGCCTCAGCGGTTTGCGTCACCGGCCTTACCGTCCTGGATATTGGTAAGGAACTATCTTTAAAGGGACAGATTGTTACCTTGGTTCTCATTCAGATTGGCGGCCTGGGAATCACCACATTCTCTGTTGTTCTTTTCGGACTAATGGGCAAAGGCATTTCCTTTAAGGGAAGGGATATCGTCCAGTCGACATTTCTCCAGACCCCGCGCAGAGATTTTTTCGTGATCATGAAATGGGTTATTATATTTACTTTTGTTATTGAGGCCATCGTTACGTTTTTCTTATTTATCCGGTTTTCCCAGGATTACTCTCTCGGTTGGGTCTTCTATCAATCTGTGCATCATGCCGTCTCTGCCTTCAATAATTGCGGTCATTCCTTATTCACGAATAATTTGATGGACTACCAAAATGATATAACTGTCAACTTCATTATCATGGGTTTGATTGTCCTCGGGGGGATCGGCTTTATCGTACAATATGAGGTTATTTCCTGTTGGAGGGGTTTTCAGAAAAAACTGTC
>DASPQI010000119.1:0-2437 GCA_035625045.1 Syntrophales bacterium
ATACGGTGAGCCTGCCCAGCACAAACCCCCAACGTAATAATTTAAGAACGCCTCGTAGGCATCAATGGCAGCCTGATTTTCAGGGGAATCCGCCTGCTGGTGCTTGAAAAGAATGGTTCCGCCTGCACGACAGCTCCTGAGGAGTTCGTGCCCTGCGTTTTCTATGTAGTCAGGGGATACGAGGGTATCCGCATCAAGGCTGAAGAAGATGAAATCCCGCAGGTTAATCGGTTTATCCAGGCCCAATAAAAAAGTAAGCACGCTGTCGCACCCGATTTTTCGGGCCAGTCCCACGCCTCCCCAGGGAGGGAGTTCATTTCCGGGTGAAGACGCGTCCACCCAGGCAAGTGTACAAGGTAAACCCCAACTCTGACTTTCCAGCCAATTCAAAGTTAATGCGTTATCCTCAATCTGTTCCTTAAGCTCAACATGGTTAGCAGCAGTGCTGGAATCCATAGGACGGTTGTTTACAACTACCAGAACAAGGGTTTCTTCCAGAATGCCTTTAGGAACATTGTTATGCAACGATTGTATCGTTAATGGAAGGTAGTCTGCTTCCGCCAGCGCCGGGATGACGACAGCCTGATGATAACTCCGGTTGCGGTCAAACTGACCAAGAATCGGCCGGACTACTGCTCTTTTGTTAATGTATTTCATAGAAAATACGCAAAGACAGGATCATACACAGAGAAAATAATGAGATCACACAACAGTTATTTGTATAGCTGAGGGGTTCCTCATAGTTGTTGGTAATTGTTCATGCTGGTGTTTATAATATGACATGCGATTATCGTATAAAATTTACCTTGACAATAGAACGTTTGTTCTATATCATAGCTTTAATATGGAAGAAAAAAAGCGAACTCTCAAGACTGTTGAGAAAATAATTGCAGCCTTTTTCCGTGAAAACAGGCGGATGCCGACCTATGCCGAAATGATTGATCTCCTCGGTGTACGGTCAAAGAGCGTTGTCCATTTCTGGGTGAAAAAGCTTCTCACCGCAGGATTGCTGGAAAAGGATGCGCGCGGATTTTTAAAGCCGTTACGTCGTTCTCTTGTCTTGCCAATGGTTGGAGAGGTTGCTGCGGGATTTCCATCTCCTGCCGAGGAAGAACTCCGTGACATCATCTCCTTTGATGAGTACCTTATTACACGGCCGGAATCTTCTTTTCTTCTAAAGGTGAGTGGTGATTCCATGGCTGGAGAGGGCATCATGGCAGGCGATCTTGTGATTGTGGAGAAGGGGAGAGACCCCAAAAACGGTGATATCATCGTTGCCGAAGTAGACGGCGAATGGACGATAAAGTATTTCAGAAAGGAAGGAAAGAACATTATCCTCGATGCGGCTAATCCGAAATATCAGCCCATCAGACCAAAAGCGGAACTGCGGCTGGGAGGTGTCGTTACAGCCGTGATAAGAAAATACCATAGATAAAATATTTACACCCTACTTCGGGAATTTTACAGATGATGCTCCTGAAAATTGTGTTGGTGATTACAGTAGGTTTTGCCTTCGGTTGCGGTTTTTTCTATTTCACGCAGGAGGGCATGATTTTTTATCCATCAGTTCTTCCGCCTGATTTTAAATATAGTTTCCCTGCTCGCTTCGATGAGATTACGCTACCGGTTGATGGTGCCATGATCAATGCGCTCCACTTCAAGACAGAAAATCCCAAGGGAGTTATTCTCTACTTTCACGGCAATGCGGGTAACCTTAGCGGCTGGGGGGATATTGCCGTCGATTTTATCAGGCGTGGTTATGATGTTTTCATACCGGATTACAGAGGATATGGTAAAAGTACAGGAAAAATAAAAAATGAGAAAATGCTACACCTGGATGCCGCTGTAGTTTTCAATTATCTGAAGAGACATTATCCTGAAGATCGGATTATTTTGTATGGCAGATCACTCGGGTCAGGGATTGCTGTCTATCTGGCTAAGACGGCCAGACCACATATGATTATCCTGGAGTCGGCATTTCTCAGTATGAGAGATATCGCGGCATATCATTATCCTTTTATACCCGGGAAGATGCTGGATCTGGGACTCAAATATCCGATGCGCACGGATTTGTGGATTTCTGATGTAACATGTCCCGTTTACCTGTTCCATGGTACTGCTGATGACATTGTTCCCTACAGCTCAAGTGAGCGGCTCCTTAAACTGATCAGAACGGAAAGCAGGTTGATTAAAATTCCGGGTGGCGGACACAACGATTTGAGCGACTTTAACCTCTATCAGGAAGAACTGGATCGCATCCTTAAATAGGAAAAAATTTGGACTCCAGGGCAGAAGACACGTTATCACTAAGTGGTAACTCGACAATAACCTCAGTATTGTAATGAAAGGAGATTAAATAATGAGAGCAGGTTACAAATGGACTCGCTTCCTGACCAATAACGCAGCGGTATCGGACCAAAAGACTGCCTCGGTTGAT
>DASPQI010000120.1:0-7808 GCA_035625045.1 Syntrophales bacterium
AAATATCTTGTGAACACAGTGACGAAGTATGCAAAAGACAATGGCTGTCCAGAAGTTATCTTTTCACCAATAGATGAACCGGGTGATTCGTATCAAGATTTTCAAAATAAACGTCACACCATTACTCCTCTTTTGTTAAAAACAATAAAAGACTTAGGCGCCCAAAATATGCTTACCACGCGTGACTATAAACAATTCAAACCTGTTGATTATTTATGCTCTGGCGAAATGAATAAAGAAGATTTAGATGGGGCACATAGCAATGGGTCTGTCTACTGGTTATATAACAATGACGTGACTACAAAATGCATAAATCCCGCTTATGCCAGGTATATTTATGGTTATTACACCTGGATGAATAATGTGGATGGAATGTCATCCTGGACATTCCAAAACACCCAGAATGCAAGGGGCGTACCTAAGCGGGCTGATGGTCCCGGTAACGATATCTATCTTGCGTACCCGGATCCGAACGGTCCCATTGCTACTCTTAAATGGGAAGCAATTAGGGAGGGCATAGATGATCATAAACTTGTGTATCAATTGGCAAAACGCATACAGAAGTTGAAACGGAAAGGAATCAATGCCTCCAAATACGAAGATTTTCTTTTGGGAATCAGAAAAAAAGAGGGAACACCTGGCTCTCAAATAGGAGATGATGAGATTTGGAATACAATGTTCTTCGAGAAGAGCAGAGATCTTTTAATCTCGATGATTTTAGACGCAGAAGCAAAGACAAATTAATCCAAGAATAGAAAAAATGAAGTAAATTATCTTAAGAGTAACCAACTACGGACGAATGGCCTAACCCTTACTGTGGAAGGCTGGCGAGCTTAAGGTACACTGAGAAAAGAAATATGTTTGATCAAAGCAATCCACTTGCGAAGCGGATGTTCAATGTTTTGAAGACGGAGGGTATAAAAGGTTTTTTCAGGCGGATTAAGGACAGGCTTCGATCCAAATGGTACGGATATCATGTCTTTGTAATATCACGACAATTCGCTTCAGTTTCAGAGGCCTTAGAGTTCCCAGCTCAGTTAGACCCCACGATTGTTCGTATGCTTGAAAGGTGTCAGCGGGTGTTGAGCAGCCTTACATTCAAACAAGTTAACGAATCTGACGGTAGAGAAATCGATGAATTGACGGCTATAGATCATTGGGGGCACTCAAGGGAGAGCATTATTAAATGGCTGCAAGAGGGATGGTGCTGCTATGTTGCTAAATTTGGAAACCGAGTAGTGGCCTATAGTTGGACAAAGGCAGGGCCTGAATTCTACGAACCTATCTTGAGGCGCTGGTTCACACTGGCTGACGACGAAGTTTATGCCACTAGAACATTTTGTCTACCCGATTGGCGGGGGAGGGGCGTTGCACCAATGCTGACCAAGTGGATAGTCAATCATCTGGCGTTGACAGAAGGGGTAAGAAAGCATATAGGCTGGGTGAGGGTTGATAATGTGGGTCAGATGCACACTATGGAGCAAATGGGGTGGTCAGTGGTTGGACGCCTTGGGATCATAGAGACCTTCGGTGTTTGTCTACAGTACATCCGGGGCCAAAGAGCATTTTGCGCAACGAAGAAGCGCTTTTCCATCCGAGGATAGAGACGCAGGAGATAACAAATGAAGGACTTTTACCTTGAAGCCTTAGAATTACAGAGATCGGATAGGGTCCGCAGATTCGAGGAGCCCGGGATCTTTTTAAGCAGTCAGACCCACCAATGAAGGATAAGATGAATATCCGAACAGAATATTACTAGGAGGTTATTATGCATGACGAAAAACCGGAAAGGTCTTCCAACAATCTGATGGAGCAGTCTACTCCCGCACTATCTGTTGAGCGTGTGGATCCCAGCGAGTTTAACACAGTGGCTCGTATCCTTGCTATGGCATATACCAATGATCCGATACATATCTGGGCCATGCCAAATGCCGCCACGCGGCTGAATGATTCCACAGTCTTCTTCAAATTGTATTTGAGATGGATGCGACCGGACAATCGAGACGTGTTCGCAACCTCTGACCGCTCATCTGTCGTAGTTACATCACTTGTGCGAAAAGGTGAAAGCGCATACCCGGATGGCGTACGCCACCTGCCCCCAATGATCCGGAATCTATCGCGCGTGAATGACTATTTCCAGTGGATCGAGACATTTCGACCCAATGTCGACCACCGGCATTCTGAGTTTGTCGGCTCTTTGCCGAATGCGTCTCGCCCGACAGGATTTTTTCTTTTAAGAAATGTATTTAACATGTTCGATCGGGAAGGCCTTCCAATATGGACCTGGTCGTCCAACCCGATAAACTTGCCAATGTATCGACGACTTGGCTATCAGATAGGTGACGAACTTCGCCGTGATCCTTTCACGCCGCCGGTACACATTTTATGGCGTCCGCCGATGCCGCTGACGGACGAGGGGAGAAGTCAATGAACGGCATTAGGGTACATCATTACGGCTCAGCAACAGACAACTTAGTGCGGAGTATAGAGACTCTGCGTTTGCTTGAGTATTGTGCCGGGGAGATTACTCTTGACCCTGTTCAGAGAGTTCGAGTTGCTTTCGCTTCTCGGCCGCAAGAAGTAATGATTGAAGTTACAAGGCTTATGAGATACCAGCAAAGAATTTGGAATTAAAACACCACATAGCTGAAAATAATTGACGGAGGTAATCTAAATGACTAATAAGGAAAAATATGAACAGGCGTTTATAACCTGCTTTTCTCTTGAAAAAACAGCGTTAAATGATGAGCTTGTCTATAACTCCCTTCCTGAATGGGATTCGGTAGGCCATATGGCAATGATTACTGTCTTAGAGGAAACATTTAATATAATGATAGAGACTGATGATATTGTTGATTTCAGTTCCTATAATAAAGGGTTTGAAATACTTGAAAAATATGGTGTCACATTTAATTCTATTTAAAATTAGGAGATGAAAATCATGGATTTTTTCAATTGTATTGATAGGTATGGCGAGGCTGTCGCTGTAATAGCAGAAGATTCGGAACAAATTTCATATAAGGAATTTTTATTAATAGCTGATGAAATTAAAAAACACTTATATGAAAGGAGTCTTGTCTTTTGTATTTGCGGAAACAATATTGAATCAATAGCCGGTTATATAGGGTTTTTACGTGGCAGCATCGTTCCCTTGTTGGTTAATATGCACACCAACAAGGAAGCCTTGAAAAATCTTTTACGGCTGTATTTACCGCGATATGTTTGGTTGCCGAAGAGCATGAATGAGGATATTTCAGATTGTGAACCAGTTTATTATTATGGAAATTATGTCTTGTTAAAAACATCCTTTACTTCAAGCTACTCCCTACATGATGACCTAGCTCTTTTACTGTCGACATCAGGGAGTACAGGCAGTCCAAAGTTTGTACGCCAGTCTTATAAAAATATTATCAGCAATGCCAATTCAATCTCAGAGTATCTTAAAATAAACGATAAAGACCGTTATATTACTACTATGCCAATGAGTTACACCTATGGTTTGTCTATTATTAACAGCAGTTTATTAAAAGGGGCTAGCATTTGTTTGACAAATAAGACCTTGATGGAAAAGGAATTTTGGCGATTATTAAAGGAACATAATGTTACATCATTCGGAGGTGTTCCATATATCTATGAAATGTTGAAAAAATTACGTTTTTCAAGAATGGATCTTCCAAGTCTTAGGACTTTAACTCAAGCCGGTGGTAGATTAGACAAAGAGCTTTCGTTGGAATTTGCCACTATTTGTCGTGATAAGGGGATCCGGTTTTTCGTAATGTATGGTCAGACTGAGGCTACAGCCCGTATGTCATATTTGCCCCCTGAATATGCAATTTTAAAAGCTGGAAGCATAGGGATTGCAATATCAGGGGGCAAATTTCGATTACAGGATGAAAACGGTAATACTATAAACGAAAGTGAAACAATCGGTGAGCTAGTATATGAGGGTGATAATGTGACCATGGGTTATTCAAATGATTGTAAGGACCTATGTAAAGGTGACGAAAACAGGGGCATACTTAAGACTGGTGACATAGCCAAACGCGATAACGATGGGTTTTATTACATTGTTGGCAGGAAAAAACGGTTTTTAAAAATATTTGGCAATCGAGTAAACCTTGATGAAGTAGAGAGCATGTTGAAAACCGCAGGATATGAGTGTGCATGTGATGGAACCGATGATGGTATGAAAATTTTTATCACCTTAAAGGATAGCCCTAAGGAGGTTAAACATTACATAATAGAAAATACAGGCATAAATCAGGTTGGGTTTAGTGTAATATGTGTACCTAAAATTCCACGTAACAACTCAGGAAAGGTTTTATATTCTGCTCTTCAGTGTTACGGAGGTAGTCTTGTTTAATTCATCTGAGATCATAAATATCCCTCCATACTCCCTTTCGAGAGCAAAAAAAAACGATTTGTATTTAAAGGCAATTTCCGAATTAACAAAATTGCATTATAACGGTTGCGCTCAGTATAGGCGTATACTGGATACTATTAAGTTTGATTTAGATAACGCTAGAAATCTCGAGGCCTTCCCCTTCTTACCAGTACGCCTTTTTAAGGAGTACGATCTTATAAGCGTGGGGAAGTCAGAAATAATTAAGACTATGACATCCTCAGGGACAACTGGGCAGTCGGTATCAAAAATCTATCTTGATAGGGAAACCGCGGCGAATCAGACTAAGGCGCTGGTAAAGATAGCATCTTCTTTTTTAGGAACAAAACGACTCCCAATGCTGGTTATCGATACAAAGTCTGTCGTAAAAGACAGAAATTTATTTTCGGCCCGTGGGGCCGGGATCTTGGGATTTTCTATGTTAGGTTATGATATAACATATGCGCTTGATGATCAGATGAACCTAGACATGGAAACAATCTCATCCTTTTTAGAAAAACATAACGGCACATCAATACTTCTATTCGGTTTTACCTTTATGATTTGGAAACATTTCAGAATGTCCCTTGATAAAATGAAAAAGATCAACATTGATAACGGAATAATGATTCATGGCGGTGGTTGGAAAAAGCTCTATGACCAAAGCATAGATAATGGTGTTTTTCGAAATGCAATAGCAGAGGTTTGCGGGATAAAAAAGGTTTATAATTATTACGGCATGGTGGAACAGACAGGCTCTATATTCATGGAATGCGAATACGGACATTTGCATGCTTCCATATTCTCTGATGTAATAATACGCGATCATCGGAATTTTGAGAGTCTGGGCGTCGGCAAGGAAGGACTTATTCAACTTATTTCGATATTACCTGCAAGTTATCCTGGACATTTAATATTGTCCGAGGACTTGGGTGAACTTTTGGGTGAGGATGACTGTCCATGTGGGAGAATGGGTAAATATTTTAGGGTACATGGACGAATTCAAAATGCAGAGATAAGAGGTTGTAGCGATACCTATGCTTCCGGTAGCAAATAAATTGAAGTACATAATCGGCGCTGCTTCTGATTTTAAGAAGCAGATTATGTGCCCCTATGATCCTTTGGTCTGTGATTTTTTAAATAGCCTTTCTTTGGAACTATTAAAGGATAAAGCTGCTAAGGAATTTCCGGATGTCATATCCTTCGGTTTTTGGTGTCGCAAGGCAAATATTATTAGGCTTAAAGAAGAATTCTCGGGAAAAAGGTTAAGGTTGGGACTTGGTCTGATATTTCATATCTGCCCATCAAATGTCCCAGTTAATTTTGCGTTCTCGTTTGCATTTTCTATGCTATCAGGTAATTCTAATGTTGTTCGCGTACCGTCAAAGGACTATCCTCAGATCGGTATTATCTGTGATGCCATAACCAGGGTCTTATCCCATAAAGAATATAGTTCAATTGCGAAGATGACTGCGTTTATACGCTATGAGCAAGATGATGAGATTACTCAAGCATTTTCAGAAATATGCAATGGACGTATTATATGGGGAGGCACGCAAACTATTCGAGATGTTAGGCGGATGTCGATTCCTGAACGTGGAGTGGATGTAGCCTTTGCTGATAGATATTCGTTCTGCGTTATTAATGCAAAAAATCTATTGCGATGCAGTGAAAAGGAAATAGCAGAACTTGCAAATGGTTTTTATAACGATACCTACCTGATGGATCAAAATGCCTGTTCATCTCCTCATTTAATTGTCTGGTTAGGAGATGGTGTGGATTTATTAGAGGCAAAAAACCGTTTCTGGGAAAGTGTCTATAAAAAGGTTGCGTCAAGATATGCACTTGCGCCGGTATTCGCTATCGACAAACTTACCATGCTATATAAAAACATAATTGATTTGCAGGAAGTATCGCGTCTTTCAAGGTATGAGAATCTGCTGTATGTTTTAGAATTAAGTCATTTGCCGGATAATATGGATGATATCCGAGGGAGATACGGTTACTTCTATGAATATTGCGGAACAAGCCTTGATGAGATAACGCATATAGTGAATGAGAAATATCAAACATTAACATACTATGGTGTTGACAGTCATGATCTTCGTTCTTTTGTATTAAATAACAAATTAATCGGCATAGATAGAATTGTGCCTATCGGATCGGCGATGGATATTTCTATTATTTGGGACGGATATGATTTAGTGGAAAGATTATCAAGAATATGCGATGTGAAATAAGAGGTGTTCTATGCTGCTAAAGGGGAAGAACGCTGTTATAACTGGCTGTCTTAAGGGCATTGGGCGGGCTACCATGGAGCTTTTTGCAAAGAATGGCGCAAATATCTGGGCGTGCTGCCAATTTCAAGATACTGATTTTAACAAATGCATAGATAACCTTAAAAAAATGTATGACGTGAGGATAACGCCATTATTTTTTGACTTAATGGAATATGAGCAGATAAAAACCGCTGTAAAGACAATAATGTCAACAAAAGAACCAGTGGACGTATTGGTCAATGTTGCTGGCATGACCCAAGACGCGTTGTTTCATATGATCTCAATGGAACAGATGAAACGTGTGTTTGAGGTTAATTTCTTTTCACAAATACTGCTTACACAGTATATTACAAGATTAATGTTGAGGCATAAGTCCGGCAGTGTGATTAATATATCTTCAATATCAGGTATCGATGGCAATCCTGGCCAGTTGTCTTATAGTGCGTCGAAGGCAGCGATTATTGGGGCTACCAAAACCCTCTCAACAGAGCTTGCTCCGTCAGGTATCAGGGTGAATGCAATTGCACCCGGAGTAATAAAAACCGATATGACCAAAGGCTTGCCTGACGAAACATTTAAAAGGCTAATGAATAAAAGTAGTCTGAAACATCTTGGGTTAGTGGACGAAGTTGGAAATGTTATAGTTTTTTTGGCTTCGGATTTGTCATCATATATAACCGGGCAGATTATTCGAGTTGATGGCGGGATTGGGTAAAGGAGGTAAATAACTATGCTATTAGACAATAAAAATATCGTGATAACAGGATGTAATAGGGGTATCGGAAAAGCAATTCTAACAACCTTTGCTGAAAACGGTTCGAATATATGGGCTTGCGTTCGCCAACCATCCGATGAGTTCGAGACTTATATTAAAGAGCTTTCAATGAGATGCGATGTTGAAATTTGGCCGGTTTTTTTTGACCTTAAGGATAGTGATCAGGTTAAATCGGCCGTTAAAACAATAATGTCCATGAAAAAGCCGGTGGATATCCTTGTTAATAACGCCGGGATATCATACAACGCATTATTCCAGATGTCCACTATCGATAAAATGATAGAGGTCTTTAATATAAACTTTTTTTCTCAGATGATTTTTACCCAATATATAATAAAGCTTATGTTGCGTAATAAGAATGGAAGTATAATAA
>DASPQI010000121.1:0-10842 GCA_035625045.1 Syntrophales bacterium
GCGGTTGTCAGCACGCCCACGTGCGGCGCCTGTCTGGGCGGCCACATGGGGGTACTGGCGGAAGGCGAGCGGGCGGTTTCCACAACAAACAGGAATTTCGTCGGACGTATGGGCCATACCGGGAGTGAAGTATATCTTGCCGGTCCTGCCGTTGCCGCGGCATCAGCGGTACTTGGGCGTATCGCCGGTCCGGAGGAATTGTCAGGAAACAGGGATTAGGATTTAGAATGATGATGAAATTTAAAGGAAGAGTCTGGAAATTCGGAGATAATATAGACACCGACGCTATCATTCCGGCACGTTATCTGACAACATCTGATCCAGAAGCCCTCGCCGCCCATTGCATGGAAGACGCCGATACTGTATTTGTGAAAAAGATCAGTGCCGGAGACATCATAGTGGCAGGAGAGAATTTCGGCTGCGGCTCATCAAGAGAGCACGCACCCATCGCCATAAAGGCTGCCGGTATCTCTTGCGTCATCGCGAAGAGTTTTGCCCGTATATTTTACCGCAACGCATTCAACATCGGACTTCCCATCTTTGAATCGAAAGATTTGTGGGATAAGGTTTCAAATGGCCAGGAGATCGAGGTGGACGGAGATAACGGGAGCATCCGGATTTTGGACAGTTGTATAGCGCCTCTTCAGATTCACGCCATTCCGCCTTTCATGCAGGAACTCATCAAGGACGGCGGCCTGATGAAACACCTGGCAAAGAAAGGTGTATAATGCCCGTTCTGTTTTTCGAATCGATATCGATTCCCATACCGCATAAAGAAATATACAGACGTCTGGGATTCACCAGCGGCGTCACAAAAATATCACCCTCTCAAAGAGAAGAGATAGAACGGTATATCCAGGATGCCGTATCCATCATTCAATTGAAAGGTGTGGGTCTGCGCGTACCCATCCTGGGAATAAAGGGATCTGAAGTTTCACTTGGTGACGGTTTGGTATTTGAAAGTCAACACCTGGCCAAGTTCCTTCGCAATTGCGACGAGATCGTTCTGATGGCAGCCACAGCAGGAGACGGCATTATCAACGCTATCGAAAAAGATATCACGGATGACAATGTGACTCATGGCGTTGTGCTCGATGCAACGGCAAGCGAGATGGTCGACGCTTCGCTGGATTGGATTATGGACTATTTCAACAGAACCCTGTTGCGGGAAAACCGGAGATTGCTCCGGAAACGCTATTCCGCAGGCTACGGCGACCTGCCGCTGGAAACCCAGAAAACGATGTACCAGCTTCTTGAACTTGAAAGGATCGGCATTCAGATCACTGAAACCTGCATTCTTGTCCCGGAGAAGTCCGTCACTGCCATCACCGGCATCAAGCAAGAATGACAAGCTGCCAAAAGCTGACATTTTGTCTCTTCCGGCACATGACAGGAGGAAAATGATGAATAACTCATTAAGCAGACCGGGAGTCTTCATTGCGGGACTGGCGCTTCTTGCCCTGATTTGTGGATGCGCCCACGGAGCATACAGCGTGGACATGAAATACTATCCAAAACCCTTGGCGGAAATGAAGGGCCCGGAAAAGGATATCAAGGTTACCGTTTCCACCTTTGCAGATCTTCGGAAAACAGATGACAAACAGCAGATTGGATGGGTCTGGGATCACTTTGGAGGGAAAACACCTGTTTTTCCCAGATCAGTGAAACCATCCATGGCTGTGACATTGCCGGTAAAGGAAATATTCCAGAAGACAGGTTATCAGGTCGCCGCGGACATGCCGGTCTGGAACCTCAAGGAAGACAGCATCCGGAAGGAATGGGGGCCGATCCTCGTCGGGGGCAGCATTGATGAACTAGATGTTTACTGCGTGGATGATGTTGCCGTCAAGAAGTACAGGGCAAAGGCAAAGATCACGGTTATTCTGGCTAACACACAGACTGGCAAAGTTTTCTACAAAGTGTCGGCCAATAGCACAGCCAGCCTTGATCATATCCTGTTTTCCGAAGGAAAGCTCGCACAGCAAATAAATTCTGTGCTTTCCGATGTGATGGATAAGATATTTGAGGGAAAAGAGATTAACGATAGAATTCTCGCTGAGGCTGCGGGAAAGCTATAAGCTCTGATTTGGAAACTGACAGGCAAACTTATTAATTTGTTATTTTATGAAAATAGATTTACACCCCCTTTTCTAAAGGGGGCCGGGGGGATTTTTTCATTCTCTTTGCAAAATCCCTCTTAATCTCCCTTTATAAAAGGGAGATTAAATGGTTCATCCATGTTTCCCCGTTTCCACGGGGACGACGTCTGGATTCCCGATCGGGGTCGGGAATGACAGATGATGTCATGACATACTTAGGTATTTACTTGTTGAAGTAATATTATAAATTGATATCAGGACGAAGGACGTTATATTATAAGTCATGAATCCAAAAAGGAAGATTATAAACCTCTTAAATAAGAGGGTCGTGATTCTCGACGGCGCCACCGGTACGGAGCTCCAGAGGCGCTTGATGCCCGCGGGTGTGTGCCCGGAGGTTTGGTGCCTGAAAAACCCCCAGACGATTCAGCGCGTTCATGCAGCCTACCAGAATGCCGGTTCGGATATCATCTACACGGGCACCTTCGGCGCAAATCGCATTAAGGTTAGCCAATATGGTGAGAAAAATATCAGAGACATAAATAGGCGGCTTTCCCTGCTGGCAAGGAGCGCCGTAGGAAATAAGGTCCTCATCGCAGGCGACATCAGCTCGACCGGTCATTTTGTTGAGCCCTTCGGCGACTTGATGTTTGAAGAGGCCGTTGACATTTTCAAAGAACAAGCGAGGGGATTGCTTGAAGGCGGTGTCGATCTATTTGTCATCGAGACCATGATGGATATCCAGGAGGCCCGTGCCGCGCTCATCGCCGTCAAAGAGCTAACAGACCATTTTACGATGGTCACCATGACCTTCGAGACAAACGGATATACCCTTAGCGGGACAGACCCTGTGACCGCCCTCATCACGTTGCAGAGCCTCGGCGCCGATGCCGTCGGCTGCAACTGCTCAACAGGACCGGACGCGATGGTGAATTTCATCGCCGCTATGAAGCCGTATGCTACTGTTCCGCTCGTGGCAAAGCCGAATGCGGGAATGCCCAGACTGAAAGGAAAAGATACGGTCTTTGATATGGGACCAGCCGATTTCGCTTCGTTCGGAAAACAGTTCGTCGCATCGGGCGTAAATCTGATAGGCGGTTGCTGCGGGACTACACCTGAACACATCAAGGTGTTAAAGAAAGAGGTAGGCAATGCCCCGGTGATTGCCCCCGCGCGGAAGTCCATCAGCGCTGTGAGTTCCGCCAGGGACTTCAAGATATTTGACCCAGGAAGCCCGCTGTTCATCGTCGGTGAGAGGATCAATCCGACGGGCAAGAAGGCCCTTCAGCAGGAGCTTCTTGAAGGCAAGACGGCCATCGTGCGGCAAATGGCGAAGGACCAGGAAAAAGATGGCGCCGATCTTCTCGACGTGAATGTTGGGGTTCACGGCATTGATGAGATTGCGACCATGAGAAAAACCCTTCATCTGCTCTCTACGAGCACTGATCTCCCGCTGGTCATCGACTCCCCCAATGTGGAAACGATAAAGGAGGCGCTCAGGATCTATCCCGGCCGCGCCCTTATAAATTCTATATCCGGCGAGAAGGAAAAAATAAAAAAACTTCTCCCCATCGCCGGTAAGTACGGCGCCATGTTCATACTCCTGCCCATAACATCTAATGAGATACCTGAGTTTGCTGCGAGACGAAAAGAAATCATAAAAGATGTGTACCAGGCGGCGCGTCGTTACGGCTTTACGAAAGACGACATAGTCGCGGACGGCCTCGTGATGACGGTTGCCTCAAATCAGCAAGCGGCATCAGAAGCTCTGAAGACTGTGGCCTGGTGCGCGAAGAGCTTTAAGATGAGGACGATTCTTGGGCTTTCTAATGTGTCTTTCGGTCTGCCTGGGAGAAAATGGATTAATACCGCATTCCTGGCCATGGCTGCTTCTTCCGGACTGACGATGGCGATAGCCAATCCCACCGACCGGGAGCTGATGAGTGTAGATATGGCGGCAGATGTGCTCACCGGGAAAGACCAGGGTGCTGCCATGTATATCCGTCATTTCTCCGAACAGCCCGCAATCGATAAGGCCGCACCTTCAGCGGAAAAGCACTCGCCGGTCCAAAGGCTGTATGAGGCCATTCTGGAAGGAGACAGGGAAGATATCACAAACATAGTTGAAGCCACCATCACATCAGGAGCAGACCCCACACTGCTCGTGGATGACATCATGATTCCCGCGATGACCCGTGTCGGTGTGCTATTTGATCAAAGGAAATACTTTCTGCCCCAGTTGATGGCCAGTGCCGAAGCGATGAAGGCCGCCCTCGGACGCCTGGAACCCTTGATCCGCCATGAAACAGAAGAGGCCGGAATAGGGGTTATCATTCTTGCAACAGTAAAAGGGGATATTCACGACATCGGCAAAAACATAATCGCGTTGATGTTAAGAAATCACGGCTACAAAATTATCGACCTCGGCAAAGACGTGCAGGCTGAGGTTATCATTGAGGCGATGAGGAAAGCGAATCCTGATGTGGTGGGCCTTTCCGCCCTAATGACCACAACAATGGTGAACATGAAAGAGGTCATTGATTTCGCAAAGACTGAAGGTTTCTCATGCCCGTTTATCGTGGGCGGTGCTGTTGTCACTAAAGCCTTTGCCGGCTCTATCGGCGCATCCTACGCCAAAGACGGTGTGGAGGCAGTACGTGTGGTGGAACAATTGGTAAGATCAAAAAGGCAGGAAGCAAAATGACCCATGGCGATATGAAACAAAGACTGGCTGAAATAATTCTGGAGAAATCTTTCCAGTACAGAGATGATCCACCCTTCACGCTGGCATCTGGGAAGACAAGCAACTATTATTTTAATTGCAAAACGACAACCATGGACCCTGAGGGCATGTACCTCATCGGGAATATCATCTTTGATATACTTACCGATGCCGATATATCAGCCGCCGGAGGGTTGACACTCGGTGCGGACCCCATAGCCAATGCCCTGTCTCTCATCTCATACCAGAAGAAAAAACCGATTAAATCATTTGTTGTGAGAAAGGACATAAAAGATCACGGGACAAAGAAGGCCGTTGAAGGCAATATCACAACAGGTGAAAGAGTCGTAATAATAGAAGATGTGATAACCACAGGAGGATCGGCTATCACGGCAATAGCGGCCGCAAGAGAAGCCGGTCTGATCGTCGATCGCGTAGTCGCGCTCGTTGACCGCGAAGAGGGAGGAAGGGAGAACATAAAAAAACACGTTGACCGGGTCGATGCTGTTTTGACGAGATCAGAGATCATGGGTCTCTACAGGAAACGTCAAAAGCCGGTAAAGTGATTGCAATGAAGAAATTTTTTACTTTAGTTATTTCTCTGCTGCTCTTCATAGCATTGATTCATGCAGCAGGATGCAAGAAGGCCGAAGAGCCAAAGCGAGAGGTATCAGCCGTTCCGCGTGAGGCTCCAGTTTCACCCAAAACATCAATTCCTCCATCAACACCGCAGAAACCAGAAGCTCCCATCCCGTCTGAAACTGTGATATCCGCTCCGCCGCAGGTGCCACCGCCTGTTGCTCCCGCGGCCCCTGGCGTGCCAACAATATCGGCAGATAAAGGCGTCGTCTATGTTGCCGGGTTTGACTCTGCCAAGACAGAGAAAGGTGTTCCCGTCGGTTGGCTGCTGGACAGAAAAAAGGGGGCTACTTTTCTTAGACTTGAAAGGGGATCTGATATCTATTGTCTTCACATGTACAGCAACGAATCATCTTTTGGTTTAAAAAAGGGGATAAAGGTTAATATTAAAGAATACCCTTATTTGAACTGGAGGTGGAAGGTTACCCGGCTTCCTTCTGGTGGTGATGTCAGGAAAACCGGTACGGATGACCAAGCGTTTCAGCTCTATGTCGCTTTCACTCCCACAGGATATCCGGAGAAGTTATTCACTCCGGTTCTTGGTTATATCTGGGATAACAAAGCCCCCAAAGGCTGGACGGGCAGAAGCACACAAATCGGCGGAGGGAAATTGAGATACGTAGTTGTCAGGAACAACACCGATAAGCTGGGAGAGTGGTATACGGAAAAAAGAAATATATACGATGATTACAAAACGCTGTTAAAGGACGTCAAGAGTGCCGATCCTCCCGGTGTTACCCATGGCGTCGAATTTTACATAAATTCACAAAATACCAGGAGCGTGTCGGAAAGCTATATCTGCGAAGTTTATTTCAGCAAGAAATGACGGCTCCGTCATAATTTTAATCAAGCAGTTGCTTTCAACCGCATCCTGTTAACCGCGAGGTGCGCCATCCTGACCGGTTCGGGGAGTCTATAGCCCCGGCAGCACGAAAGAACTACTTCCACTGCTCTCGACAAGCTTATTTTATGCCCTGGTGATACGAACACCGGTTTCACCTTTTTCTTGGTGCGTACGGCGGTTCCGACAACCTGATCGTCCAGTATGAGATCCGCATAATCTCCAACCTCATTACCGACTTCGCCATATTCGCCGACCAGCCTTTTTTTGGCACAGCCTATCGCCGGTATATCCAGAAAAAGCCCCATGTGCGATGCAAGGCCGATGCCGCGCGGATGTGCTATCCCCTGGCCATCGAAGATGACCACATCCGGAACGTTGTGAAGATTTTCAAAGGCCTTCAGAACAGCCGGCCCCTCGCGAAAGCTCAGGAGTCCTGGAATATATGGGAAGGAAACTCTTTCGATAAAACAGGCCTCTTCAATGACAGCCATGATTGGGTATTCCAGCAGGACAACGGCCGCAAAAAACAGGTCGCTCTGCCTGGAATAAGATATATCCGCTCCGGCAATGGTCTTGATCCGCGCGGGAAAATCATTATCATGAAGGATGATTCTTTCCTTGAGTCTCTGCTGGAGGCCGACAGCTTTTTTATACGATGCATCCCAGCTATGAAGGTGTTGGATCTTCATGATGAAAGGAAAACACGGTTTAAGCAAAAAGTCATTCCGGGCTTGACCCGGAATCCAGTGTATTCATGGATTCCCGCCGGAGCTTGCTCCCGAATGTATATGTCGCGTGCGGGAATGACTTGATACGAATCAAGCTTCGGGGAATTAAACCCTGAGAGATTAAAAATATGGCTCCAGGATTGTTTTCGTTTGATCAATGTCTTTTTTGATCTGCTCTATTAACTGCTCAGGATTATCAAATTTTACTTCATCCCGTATTCTTTCGATAAAAAGGATATTTAACCTTTCCCCGTAAATATCACCCGTAAAATCGAGCAGAAAAACCTCCACAGAAAGCTCGTTATCAGAGAAGGTGGGATTGAAACCTATATTCAATACACCCTGGCGATGTTCTCCCCGCAGATCGACGATGACTGCATATACACCCTGTGCGGGAAGTAATTCTTTATCCGCTTTTACATTTGCCGTTGGTATTCCGAGAGCGGTACCCCGACTCTTACCCGGAACAACGGTGCCGCTGATGTTGTAAGGTCTTCCCAAAAGCCTTGATGCCATTTTCACATTGCCGTTAAGAATGGCATACCTCAATCGGGTAGAGCTCACGGTCTCATCGCCTAATTTGACCGCATGAATGACATCAACGTCAAAACCGAGTTTCTTCCCGCGGCTGAAAAGAAATGCTTCGTTGCCCGCTTTGTTCTTGCCAAACGTGTAGTCATGACCGATGAAGATTTTCCGGATATGAAGCTTGTCCCAGAGGATCCGATTGACGAATGCCTCGGCAGTGGTCTTGGCAAATTCAAGGTCAAAGGGGATGAGGATCAAACCGTCAATCCCCACATCTTCAAAAAGTTTGATTTTCTCTTCGAGAGAGGTTATCAGATAAAAAGGCTTGATGTCCGGGTGCAGAACCCTTTTCGGATGCGGATCAAAGGTAATCACCAAGGCCTTATGGTTTTCCTTGTGGGCTTCGTCAATTAGTTTCTTAAGTATGGGAATGTGGCCCAGGTGGACGCCGTCGAAATTGCCTATCGTTACATATGCGTCCCGGAATTCGGGTGGTATATCATTCACGTCTCTTATGACCTTCATCCGTCGATCTACCTGTGTCCAGCCTTCCATTAATTTTTGAGTTAACATAGCACTTATGTGGCTAATTTCAAGTCCATTTTTACTTGACAATGCACTTTGTCTCAGTGTAGACAAGCATAGTAATTCTTTTTAATTAAAAATGTGCCGAAGTGGCGGAACTGGTAGACGCGCTAGGTTCAGGGTCTAGTGGGCAATGGGCCTGTCCGGGTTCAAATCCCGGCTTCGGCACCAAAGTAGAAGTGAATATCTTGTCCGATTACGGG
The DNA here is from genome assembly GCA_035625045.1 of Syntrophales bacterium. Classification (GTDB taxonomy): domain Bacteria; phylum Desulfobacterota; class Syntrophia; order Syntrophales; family UBA2185; genus DATKLL01. The sequence goes on from DASPQI010000121.1 coordinate 8,349, forward strand.
GAATTAGAAATCTGGTCTGATTCCCCATTTCTGTTTTGGGTTCATTTTGGGTCGTTTTTTCACGATGTGAGGGACACATTTTCATCTTCTGATTCTCTCCTCGCAGCAGAATTGAAAACCCTCTCCATAAAAGCACTGCCATCATCCCTCTCGTAATTCCTGATGTGGGAGTAGTATTTTTCGTAGATCATTTGCATCGTCTCGTGGCCCAATATCCTTTGTACCCACCCAGGATGTTCGCCCGCATCGAGCATCAGAGTAGCAAATGTATGACGCGTCTGATACATCGACCTCGGTTTCAATCCGGATTTCTTCAAAGCCGGTTTCCACACGTGAAAATTCGTGGACATCGGATCGACAGGTATTCCGTACTGATTGAGAAATACATAGTCGGATTTTCCAAATGTCTCCTTCCTCTGATCCCTGAGCGCCTCTGTCACGGGTGGAAGCATTTTAATGTCCCGGGTCGACTTCTTTGTCTTGGGACGCCCTTCTTCTCCCATCACTCGTGTTTCCCGAACTTTAATTACACCCAAACGAAAATCCACATTGTGCCACTTGAGACAAGCCATTTCGCCGAATCGCATACCTGTAAAGAACGCAACCGTGAAGAAATTTTTGAACCTGAGACTTACGTTATCCAGGAACAACCTGACTTCTTCCATCGAAAGAGGATAGATATCAGGCTTGTCGATTTTGAGGTTACGAATCCTCGCCATGGGGTTCTTCTCGATGATCTCGTCCATGAACGCCATCTTAAAGACTGATCTCATCGGTACAAGAACATTGTTCTTCCTCTTGTGAGCACAGGTCAGTTCAGCGACGAATTTCCGGATAGCAATGTGACCGATTTCTTTAATCGGTGTATTCCCGAATCGCGGTAATACATACCGGTTCATAGAATACCTGTAATCAGTCAGGGTTGAGAGCTTGATTTCCTGGGAAATTATCTTGATCCATTCCTGCGCCACTTCCCCAAATAAAGGGTTTCTTTCATTTACGGGCTTCTTATCCCGAATATCTCCGTATGTCTCGATTTCCCTGAGGAGATCGTCTCTTTTGCTTCTCGCCTCGGTGATGGATTGAGAAAGAGCTTTCTTAATTAACCTGCCTTTGACAACTTTTCTGAAGTGCCAAACGTTGTTACGTTTAACCAAATGGTGATCTTTTGTCTTCGCCATGAGTTACACCCTCCATTCCCTGTGAGGTTTGGTCGGTGTCTCCAGCTTTTTCCTTTTTAATTCAGATGATTCAGGGTTCCCTCCTTTCTGCTTTATGTATTTACTCTCAAACTCCTCGATAGCTTCTACCGGGTATAGGACCTTTCTTGAACCAGGAGCTTGAAAATATCTTAATAAACCCCTCTCTCTCCAATTTATAATTGTGGAAGGAGTTGCCCTGAATCTACACGCAACTTCGCGCTGTGTCAAAAATTTTATTGATTTGTCTGACTGAAGACAGTCTTGAGACAAATCCATTTTATGCGGCATCAACGTTCTAATGATTTTATTCATTCTATCTATATATTACTCCCGGACCCTTATTAATCGGGTCGAAAATTTCGAACTTTATTTAGGATAAATTCCGGATACTCAAGGGCCATGGTTTATTTAATTCAGGAAAACAGAAATGGTGTCGCTTGTGAGATATCCTCATGGTGGCTTTTACAGGTACTAGGTCGATTTTTATGATTCTGTTATTGCGGGAAAAATGCTGCAATTTAGACAAGACAAAATAAAAAAGAATAGAAACAAGGGTTAATATTGGACGGTTAAATATTAACACTTAACATATGAGTAATCGATAAGTGTTAACTTATCAGTAATCAATCATATGCCCATGTTAGCCAAAAGGCCTTCAACTTACCTTGAGGTTATTAGGAACAGGCATCACCTCACTGAGGCAATATGCAATCATCAATGCCTCACTGAGGTAATGTATGATCAGTCACTGCCTCACTGGGGTAATGTATGATCAGTCACTGCCTCACTGGGGTAATAAGCAACCAGTCATTGCCCAACTTGGGTAATAGGCAATAAGTCATTGCCTAACCTAAGTAAAAAAAGAATCAGTCATATATTAACTGATTCTTACCATCGGGCCAACCACTTGGCTAATCATCAGCCAACCACTTGGCTAATTATCAGCCAAATTAGCTGATTATCAGCCAACCACTTGGCCTATTATCAGCCAAATTAGCCTATTACATGTTTGTCATCGGCTAACCTTTTAGCTTATCATACCTGAGCAAATTAGCAGTCTATTGTAGCCAATTCCTTCTTTGCAGTACAGAACATCTCTCTCAGGTAGAGGCTGTAATTCAGATTGAGGTAATAACTTCATCTGGTTGATGGGAATTTCTTTATATTACGTAGCAACTCTCCTTTCTTTTCAATTCAATGCATTTTTCTCCCGTTATAAGCCCAATGGCCTTATCACCGATCTCCTATAAGTCCAGTGGCCTATCACCGATCTCCTATAAGCCCAGTGGCCT
>DASPQI010000122.1:0-11996 GCA_035625045.1 Syntrophales bacterium
CTTCGATAGCCGCGGCCTGCTCGGATGCCCCTTCGGCAAGGGATTGGCTGGAAGCAGAAACCTGGTTTGATGCTGAAGCAACCTGATGAGCTACTTCACCTATCTGGTCGACTGCCCCCTGTATGGGGTTAGAAATACTTCTCGCAAAGAATAAGATGGAAATTGATGTGAGTACGAGAAAAACAATTCCTATGACGGCGATGAAGTATCGGATGGAATGGGCGGGAGCCATCAACTCATCGTAATTCTGCGTTACTGCAATATACCAATTTGCCAAGGGTGCTGGGGCATAACCTGCCACCTTCCCTATTCCTTGAAAGGTATATAGCTCCTTGCCTGTCTCACCGGCCATCATCTTCGCTGTTACGTCCTTCATACCGGCCTGCTCATGCAGATTGAGGGTAAGGATAAATTCTTTCTTAGGGTGGGATATAATGATGCCTTCCTTATTAATCACCCACGCATATCCTGTCTTGCCAAGTTTTACCGAGTCAATCTTGTCGGTCAGAAAGGCAGTCTTGGGTGCTGTACCGACAACCCCGACCAGTTCTCTGGATTTCGAGTACACTGGTGCACCAAAGGTGAGGATCGGCACGCCGCTTCTCTTCGCCTTAACCACCGATCCGACATTGGCCTTGCCGGCCAATGCCGTCTTTACATAGTCCCGATCAGAGAGATCGACGCCCTTATATACACCGTCAGCACCGTCCACAAAGACCTTCCCGTCGGTGCCGGCGATGAATATGACTTCATATTCATCTCCGCCTTCCTTTTGCAAGGCTGTGAGTTCAGATGTCACATTGTTTATTGCATCCCCGGTGTCAACGCCTTTCGCGTGCTGTACTGCTGCCTCAATAATGCTGTCCCTCTGTGACAACTGCGAAACGATCTTCAACTCTTCCTGCACGGCCAATTGGGCCATGTTGGCAAGCCCTTTAGCGATTTCCATCGATTGCCCCAAGGCGAGTGTTTCGAGAGCAGTAGATGATTTAACAGCGGCAAATATGCCCACAACAACGAGCGGAATCAACACGGCAATGATCCCTCCCGATACCAATTTAAAACCAAGTGTCCTTTTTTTCATTTTTCAGTCCCCCCCCCAAGGCAACTAATATTATAAAACTATAAATAGTTGCTCTTAATAAACAACTCCTTTTCCAAGTTGGTATAGATGATATCAAGGAACGCACGGACATTTTGATCAGCCGTTCTCCTGCAACCTCTTCCCTGTTTTAATAAACAACAAGCCGCGTCGTAGAATGGAGAAAGAAGTGAGTATTAATGAGCAATAATCATGCCGTTTATACTGGTCTTTGTTTTTTTGGACAGATTTTTTAAAGAATCAAATATGTCACAGTGAGCCAAGCGGATGGTGGTCGTAAATTGTTAAATTTGCATGCTTTGACGGACTCAGCATGACATAAGCGATTCATCTGTCACCGGTTGGTTTGATATTATCTTTTGCCCACTTTATGAGTTCCGATATAGTGGTGCCTCTGGGAAAGAATTCTACAACTCCCGTCTCTTTGACCTTGGAGATGTCGTCCTCATCCAGGTAGCCTCCGGCTGTGACTCTTATATGTGATGCACCTTCCTTCTTTAGAAGCTCCACGACCCTTGTGAGATTTTCGATATCGGCTCCAGGCATTGTCGTTATCCCGATATGATCAACCGATTCTTGGATTGCTGAAACAACGATCTCCTCCGGCCGTTGGTTTCTCGTGAATATTACCTCGAACCCCGCCTCCACAAAGGCCAAAGAAAGTCTCTTCATGGCAGGCTCAGAAGCTTTACCAAATGTGGTCATCAAGATCCGTGCTCTCCTCATGACATATCCCTCCTTCTGAGACTATTGACAATGCGCCTTTCAATAAGACATTATTAAGAGGAAAGTCTGCTGCTAAGGAATCACTTTTTACATTTTAAATATAATTTAAAAGCCCCCAGGTGTCAACAGAGAAGAGGGATTGATGTGTACGCAAGAAGCATTCATGTTCCGCTTTAGCATCGGTAATTTATATAATAAAAGAAGGAAGAACTATGGCATAAAAATATGGTACATTCATCTATACCATCATCAATTAACAAAACTCTTAAGACAGGAGGCCGGACAATGGCGGAACCAATACGAGTTAAGCCGGAAGAAGTTTATCCGAAGGTGAAATCAGGAGAGGCTATTCTGGTATGTGCTTACAATGACGATGAAGAATATAAAAGGATTAACCTTGAAGGATCGATTTCACTCAGTGAATTTTATTCCAGACTTCCACACTACTCAAAAGATCAGGAGATTATCTTCTTCTGAGCCTGACCCAGGGAAAAAACATCTGCCGGTCGGGCAGAGCAGTTTGTGAAAAAAGGATACAGTAACGTTAAAGTTCTCACTGGTGGTGTGGTGGCATGGAAAGAGGCTGGATACAAAATTATATAACAAGTTGCGAATAGTTTCTTTTCCTCGTTCAGCCGGCTCTTCAGCCGTTTCACACGCACAAGATTCCGGCTTTTATAAACGGCTGACGGCGGCTTCGTAAGCCTTCTTACTCTTATCCAATACCTGCTGGTATTCCTCCTTGGCCTTCGCCATCAGTTCTTCAGATTTTCTGCAAATATCTTCCCGCGTTTCCTTGCCGCTTTTGGGCGCATAGAGAATACCTAGAGAAGCACCGACTAATCCTCCAATAAGTAAACCTTTAATGAAATCTCCGATTCTTTCTGACATATTTTTCCTCCCTGTGTTTTTAATGTTAACGTACCACCATTTGACGTAAAGATTACGCCTTCCCGCTGATTCCTCTGTAGATACGACAGTTGCAGCTTGTAATTTTTGAATACAGAATTGTGAAGTGATTTACCATCGGGAATATTCTTATTTATTGCTTCAAAAATCCTGACGCAGCGATTGATCGACCATCCTTTTACTTGTATGAAGTAACGGCTCATCTGAGAATATACATTTTCTTGACATTAACTTTGATTTAATCCAGAATCCGACAACAAAAAATTTATCAGGCGAATTCATTTCAATTTCTTTACGAAACTGAATAAGAAAACAACTACATGATCTTAAAAGGGTTAAAATGTATATGAAACCGGAAAAAATTATTGTTCCTGCTGTTATTGCTAAGACACAGATGGACCTGGATGAAGCGGTTTTGAAGGTAAAGGATTTTGTAAAGTTAATTCAACTTGATGTCATGGATGGCAGGTTTGTACCTAACCACTCTATTGATTTTGATTTCACAATACCGAAAACGCAGTGCCGCTTGGAGGCACATTTAATGGTTAATAATCCTGAGGAATGGATTGACAAAAATGGGGGGAAAGTTGATGCGTTGCTAGTTCATATTGAGTCCTCCGTTGCTCCTGATCAGATTATCAAGATAGCTAAAGCGAGGAGAAAACAAATAGGGTTTGTTTTAAATCCGGAAACGCCGATAACGCGCATACAGGAGTACCTTGATCAGATTGATCAGGTCTTGATCATGACTGTTCATCCGGGTTTCTACGGGAGTACTTTTTTGCCGGAGATGCTGGAGAAAATAGAGGAATTGCGAAGGATAAAACCCCTGTTGAATATTGAGGTTGATGGGGGGGTGACGCTGGACACAATCGGGCTGGTAAATAAATCGGGAGCTAATATGTTTGTTTCAGGGTCATACATTATGAAATCCCCGAACCCAAAAGAAGCGATTGCAAATTTAAAAGCGAAAATAGAAGGATGAAGACGACACCGGTAATAAACACGGATGTTTCTCTTAATAATGTCCGACTCTAAGAGGGAATTCCGTGAGGACTCGTTGCCGCCCCCGTGTCGTTAAGATAAGCATAGGCTTCCTGCCGCCACTTAACTCCTGTACGACTAAACCTTTGGCCTTCATTAGAGTGATTGCTTCTTCGAAGTCCTTCTGTGGGATCATTGTATGTCTCAGAAGGTCTGCCAAAGACATTTTTACACCTTCCACACCGGCGAGTGTCTCCAGAATTCTTAACTGATAGCCGGTAATTTTTTCTTCTCCCGAGCTATTGATAGTAACAGCCGGACTTATGTTTTCTTTTTTCGTACTGGGCTCTTCCCCACATTGATGAACTTGACTTTGGCAATGCTGCTCTTCATGTTTAACCCGGCTCCTGCCGATCCTTTCAACAACCCTGTTAGAAAAGAGAGCGACAAAGATACACAGCCCGCATAAGATAAACAGCCTGAGCGGTTTTGCCTGCCCGGCATCAAGCAAATCACTTGAGAACATGTTCAATATTAACGGGACCGTCATTGCCATGACAATACCGGTCAAGGTATGTTTGATGATCAGACTAAAGAATGGTTGATCATCTCTCCAGCTCATGAGAGCACTTACCATACCACCCAATGCCCCCGACACAATCATGATCTCGATCAGGAGAATCATGTAATCTATTGGTGTGAACTCTAACATCTTTCACGCTACTTCATTAAAAAAACACCCAGACTTCGAGAGATCCTTTTTGCGCCTTAGGATAAACCTTGCCCAAATACCTGATCTTTAAATTAACCTTTTTGGCATAGGTTGAACCGGCGATAAAATTGTTAAACTGCTTCTGCAGGAGAATTGCTGCCTTTTTGTCCTCGCTATGGAAGTACCGGATGTCTCTATGCCTGTGCTTAATATTTTCAATATCAACGGAGGCATATCCCTTGGTTCTTAAATCAGCCGATAACGCCTCTATTATTTTTTTGTCCTTCCGGGCATATTGGATGTAAACCTTAATCCCACCAAGTGCAATTTCATCCTTTGAACTCGGGACGGCCGCATCTTTCTCCTGAGGTGCGGCTAAAGCCTTTTCATCGGTTTTGGCTACTTCACTTGTGGCAATCGCTTTAGGCGTAGTTAAATTATCTACATTAGATCCTATCTGCTGCAATACCGGCGTCGGCTGCTCCGTTTTTTTTAAAGACACCTCCACATCCGAAGGTCTTCCAGAAAGGCTTTGTTGATACATATGCAATATATTAATGGTCAATACCGCCGCGCAGATACCGATCAGGAAACCGGCAGCAAATGAAATTATAATGTTTTTTCTGTGCATATATTAACCCAGATTATTAACAAAACTTCAATTGAAGCTCTCCGCTCTAATTATCTAACTCCGTCTGTCAAATATGAGCATTGGTTTTTTTAAAATTATTATTTATGTATTGAACAGCATTTCTCATGCCATGATCTATGTTATCAGAAAAATAGTTCATTAGAAACGAAAAGGGAATGCTTATGCTTGTAATTACTCATATATTTGTCACTATCAAAACATATTAAATGAATATTGTACACAGTTATAATTATCATATAGGTGGATAATGACAACAATTTGCTGGCACCCTACAATTTTTGTAGATTTTTTACGAATAAGTGATGAAAGGGTATAAGGATCAAAATATTGAAAGTGGCAAGTTATCAGACGGTACAGAAGGAAGCAAACCTTAACCAGCAGAACGGCAAAAATCTTGTTTGCTCAATTGAAAAATTGGACCTGTTAAATTAGGTTAAATCAGTTGTGTCATAAGATCTGTGATTTTGATTAAGCGGATGCATCAACCACTAGCGTATGCAGCTTCTGCACGCCTCTCTTTCTGTTCCTTTTTCATAAGTATATATCTTTTGCGGAGTTCCTGGAGACTTTCCTGTTTACCTTCCCTGGCAGATGGTGTGAGAAAAGACGACAGTCTTTTTTCCAGTTTAAAGAGATTTTGCTCCTTTCCAATTTCTATTATGCCGTCCGTCATAATGCTCTGCATGAAAAGCTCTTTCTGTGTTTTTGAATATATATTCTCTGCAACTGGGACTAAAATGTAATAGCTGAATACTATTCCATAAAGTGTAGATGTCAATGCGATTGGGATGGTTTTAAGAATTACTCCCGTATCGCCCACACCATAAAGCATCCCTATAAGACCTATGATGCTGCCCGCCACGCCGAATCCTGGAGCTAACAGGGCCATCGTCCTGAATACTCTTTCCGAATGCTGCCGTCTCGTTTTAAAATAGTACATCTCGTTATGAAGGATGCTTCGTATTTCGTCTTCCCTGTAACCATCAACAAGCAAACCAAGGGCATTTTTTAAAAATTTTATCTGTGTTGTCTTTTCCACTTTTTCAAGGGATAACATGCCATTAGACCTTGATCTGACAGAGATATCAAGAAGGATATTTACGACATGATCAGGTGAATTTATAGCATCTTTTTTGTACGAATTGTAAGCAACCTTATATGCATTCTTAATTCTTTCAAAAGGGAAACTCAGAAAAGCGGCGCCAATTGTTCCGGATGAAACGACAAGAAAACTTACAATGTTAAAATAAACGACCGTACCCCCTTCTCCGAAGAAAAAACAGCTCATGAATATTATTGTGCAAATCCCCCCGCAAAGTAAATTCTGTCTTATCATGGTATTACCCCTCGTTTTGTATTGATGGATTATTCTTATTGATAAATATTTCGACCCTTCTGTTTTTTGCCTTATTCTCCAGGGTAGTGTTGGGAACGGCAGGCTTGTATAAAGAATGACCGACAACCGTAAATCTCTCCGGCTCTATGCCGGTTTCTTCTATGAGAAACCTCGCAATATTCACTGCCCTTATTGCCGAAAGCTCCCAGTTGGTTGGGAAGGCTGGGGAATGGATTGGAAATGAGTCAGTATGTCCCTCTATACGGATGTTGGATTTAGTTTTCTTGACGACTTCAGCAAAGTCTCTCAAGAATTTTATTGCGTCAGGTTTTATATCCGCTTTACCGAGATCAAAAAAAAGTGAATCGCTCGCACTGATTTTGATAGACTGATCTTTATCAATGCCTACCGATATTTCATCAGATTTGGTATCTTTTCTTAAACGCTGGCTCATCTCGTTGAGTTGTTCGGGAGTTATTTCCTGCCTTACTTCTTGCCTTGGGACCTCCACCCTGGTTTCATTCGGCGTCCTGAATGCATCAGCGATATCACGTTTTGACACTGAATAAATAAATAAGACTGCGAACATCACAAATACAACCATCATGATGTCCGACCATGGAACGGCCCAATGGGGCGGCGAAATTTCGTCTTCGTATTCAAAGATTTTTTTGTCGAAGTGGTCGAAGAAAGGTTTTTTTGCAGGAATATATGACTTTCTCGGTCCAATCGCTGCCTCAATTTCAATAATGTCGGCTTCTTTTTGAGGTTCAGCGCCTGCCTTCATACTCGCTTCTCCAATACCTGAAGATGCGGGGCTTAGATCAGAAGCTTCTTCACTCCTTTTTTCTTTATTGCGGTTTATCTTGTTTTCCATAAATATTATCAAAAAATAACTATATTATGTTGTTGATCGGGACCGTAAAACTGCGTGCTTAATATACGCTCCAGTTTTTTCAGTTGTTTAGTTAGCAAACAACATGCCAGAATATCCCATGCAAGTATCATGGCTAACATGCTGATTTGGTGATAGTTTCCGGATTGACTTTAGGAATGATCGTCGTATCCCGAAACTATTGGGAAACAAATTTTACCTTAACTGATCTGTACCTGGAAAAATATGCCTAGTAATCTGTTCAGATACTGTAGATCACCTGTTTTGTTTAGCAAATTGAAGTTTGTGAAGGAAAATAGGAATTAACTGTCATTCCGGCCGCCGAGCCGGAATCTAGCTGAGTCCTTATCGAATGTAGATACCAACTGACTGGACAGATACTTTCAAATATCAAATTCGTGCGCAACGTATTCAATACTGTGCTTTAACCAGCCTGCTGAGGTTGCTTACCATCATTTACAGCTTCGATAATTTCCCTGCCATAGATGTTTATCTTTTCAGACGAGAGTATACCTGCCTTCTCCAGCGTTTCGATGGAAGAGGCTTCAGCTTTCGCCAGGTCTACTAGTATCTGATCTGACAATATCCGGAAGCGAGCCCTGTTTGTCTCTTTTGCCTTTTGAAAACGCCATCGGTAGAGAGTCATTAAATAGTGCTTCTGAGTTGCTGTAAAAGACTCATACCCTTTAATGTTTTTATGTCCCCGGGGATTGAGTGACTTCTCATTCCATGTCACATCGGCAATGACTTCAAAAGCTTTTACCGCCTTCTTTTTGAATCCTACCTGTTGAATTTCATAGTCAAGCCTGCGATACAGGTCTTTCAGATATGCTGTGTCCTGAACTGCATAGTGTACTTGTTCTTCTGTCAGGGGACGGGTTTCCCACTTCGAGCGCTGTGTCTTTTTATCTTTCTTAAGTTCAATACCCAGGTACTGGCTTATCAGTGCCGACAGAGAAAGATAGTGACAGCCCAGGATAGAAGCTGCCCGGTGAGTATCAAAAATATTTTTGAATTCAAAATTATAATCCCTTTTTAGAATCCGGATATCGTTATCACCTGCGTGCATAACTTTAAGGATAGCAGGATCAGCAAAAATCTTTCCTAAGAAAGAAAAATTCAGACTGCCAAGTGGGTCGAACAGATAAGTCCTTTTATCAGCCTCTATCTGAATCAAACAGAGCACTTCCCGAAAATATCTGAAAGAATCATATTCCGTATCAAGACAGATAATGGATGAACTGCCGATGCCTTCTTCCGCGGCATCCATTTTCATCGGTGTATCGACCCAGACCCATTGATTAGTCATTTCATTATCTGCTCCGCTAGTCAGTTAACGAACTACTTCTAAATTACTTTTAACCATCGGTGCCTCAATCATGAATTGCCAAAAATGTCAAGATAATTGATTACCTGACAAAAAATTTACAAACAGGATCTTATAACGAACGTATTGTCTATATGCTTATTGATGAGAACTTCAACCAGATATAGACAGCATTTTTGAAGTCATTACAATTAACTTTTCACGTTGACAAGGGGATTACCTTTGACTATAGTGCCCCCTCTAAAATCGGGTTCCATTTATGCATCGTGTAATTTATGTAGATCTGGTTAAACTCACAGCATAAAATGGATTTCCCGGTAAGGAGAACCGAATGAAGTATACGAAATCTAATTTGATGCGTGGATACGCCAATAAAACTCTAACTATCGATGTAGGAAGCGGCGCGATTGATGTAAGCAGCCTTGATCCGCGTGCGAGGGACTATTTTGTCGGAGGCAGGGCTCTCGGTCTGTATTTTCTTTATAAACAGGTAAAACCAAACACCAGCCCTCATGATCCGAATAATCCATTAATTTTTTCCCCGGGTCCGTTGGCGGGTATTCCCCAGTTTCCGGGCACAAGCAAATGCATGGCAGTCTCTCTGTCACCCCATACGCAAATTCCTGGGATATCAAATTTTGGAGGTCATTTTGGGGCACACGTCAAGTATGCCGGTTTTGATATAATTCAGATTGTGGGAATATCGGAAAAGGACGTTTTCATCCTCATTGACGGTCTTAACAATGAGATAAAAATAATTGATGCTCCTCGAATGGACCTTGTGTTTGACCTTGAAAAATTCATTGCAGATAAATTTACCCAAGACGGATATGACAAAAAGGAGATTGCTTTTGTTACGACCGGAATAGGCGCGGCGAACACAACATATGGATGTATCAACAGCCACTATTATGACCCTACAAAAACAGCTGATGGTCTGAAGGGGTTTTTCAGGACAAAACAGGGAGGTAGGACGGGGCTTGGCTCCGTGATGAATGATAAAAAAATACGATCAATAATCGTCCTGGCCGGGTTTCCACACGGTGAAAATCCTTACGGCGCCGCCGACTGGGAGAAAGCACGAAAGGCAGGGTCACGGCTTTCCAAAGTCGTCAAGGAAGTGGACCCGGTATCGCTGAAGATGTACCGCAAGGGAAGTGCGGGGCTTATCAGTTTTATGAACAAGGAAAATTACCAGTCATTGCCTGTAAACAATTATCAATACGGGTCGGATCCGAGGGCCGAACAGATCAGCGGGAAATATTACGCTGCCAACCTCTTTGATCATAAGGGTATGGACGGGTGTTTCCCCGGCTGTAATCTGCGGTGCACCAAAGGCGGCTGGGTTACCTTGACTGTGGGTGAGCAAAAAGGGAAGCAAGTATGGGTCGATGGGCCTGAATATGAAACTGCATGCGGCTTTGGCTCGAATTTAGGGATATGGCATGCGGAGGCCATCATGGAAGCGAACTGGCATTGTGACAACTATGGGATCGATACCATAACCACTGCCGTTATCATTGCCTTTCTGATGGAGTGCTTCCAGAGGGGTTATCTAGTAAAAGAGGATACGGACGGTTTGGAGCTTAAATGGGGTGATGAAAAAACGATGCTCACCTTCGTCCACCAGATCGCCAGAGGGGAAGCCGAGTTTGCGCGGGAAGCGGGAAAAGGGCTGCGGAGTTTGATTAAGTGGGTTTCCGCCAGGTTTATGAAAAGAACTGGCCGCGCAAATCCTGAGGAAGAGCTTCTGAAATTCGCTATGCAGACCAAGGGGCTTCCTTTTTCTCTGTACAGAACCCACAGGTCTCTGTCCATGCAGGCATCGTATGCCGCCGCCAGTGATATAGGGGCTCATCACGCCGCGGCATGGCTTATCAAGGCAGATCTGCTGGGCGCCTTTCCTTCCTTTAAAGACAAGGCAAAGGCCCTCATAACCTACCCGAGGGTTCGTCTCGGCAATGACAATCTCGGACTTTGCAAGCTCCCCTGGGTGGATGTGTTCAACCCGGAATCGGAAAAAAAGAAGGACACCGACGTATACATAAACCCTGCCTCCCAGGAAATTTACGCGGATTTCTACAACGGCATGCTGGGAACGAATCTCACATGGGAGAAAATCTATGAGCAGACAGACCATGATATAAATTTGCAGCGGATTATGAATGTCATGATCTTCGGCAAAAGTACAGGAGACAATGACTGGGTCCCCGAGAGGGCCATAGGGCCGACGGATGACGATCTGTATAACGCGGAAGCGGATTTCCATGATCGGGAAGTAAGCAGGATTTCCGGGAAGTCTCCAGAAGATGTTCAAAAAATGGCAACGGCAGAAAAAAGAAAATTGCTCATGGACTTTAGAAAAGACCAATTGCGGAAATTGATACAAACATATTACAGCGAACGCGGCTGGAGTCCTATCGGTATTCCAAAAGTAGAGACCCTGAAGAAAATCGGTTTGTGGGATTTCCTGACCGAAGATACAAAATCCAGAATCCTTGAACTGAACGCTTAATGACTGATCCCCCCTTGCCCTGATCCGGAAGGACTGCCCACCAAGGGACAAGGGGGGACCCTTCAGAAGGTTCTTAAATCGGTATCCTCGCGATCACAGCGGCGAGAAGATCCGCATGCTTTTCGAAGGCGTCATGAACTGGTCTGTCAGGTCTCTTCACTACAACGACAAGGCAGCCTTCAATACAAGCCGCTTCCAGTTTTTCCGGTGTCCCGCCTGAAGGCCCGCTGTCTTTGGTAACAATCACACCTATACCGTATCTCTTCATGACCGAGCGGTTATCTTCAACAGAGAAGGGCCCTCTTTTTGTGATGATGAATTCCTCATCAATGCCGGCATTGCGGCAGGCTTCAAAAGATGCCCTTTCGGGAAGGACCCGGACAATGAGTTTTATGCCGGTTCTCCGCGCTTCCTTTGCGTAGGGTTCCAGATTCTTCACGCCTGTCGTCAGGAATACGGGACGGCCGGTCGCACAGGCGAGGCCTGCCGCTTCTTCATGGCTGCCGGCCAGCACGATTCCCTGCCCTTCAGTAATGACTGTTGGACGTATCAATGTAAAGTAGGGAACATCTGTACGGTCGGTGACGCGCCTCGCTGTCTTCCGGGCAATTGTTGCATACGGGTGCGTCGAATCTACAATAGCCTTGATGCCTCTGTCACGAACCAGTCTGGTCATCCCCTCCTCATCCAACCTCCCCGTCCGTCGCTGAATATTTGCATGTGCACCCACATCAAGGGGAATATCCGTCGCCGTCGATACCAGTACTTTATAACCAGCTTCCGCCAGGCCCAGGGCAAGAGGGGCTGTGTCGCCTGTGCCGCCCAGAAGAAGGATCAT
>DASPQI010000123.1:0-2855 GCA_035625045.1 Syntrophales bacterium
CCTGGACCTGACGGAGTCCATATTGGGTAATTTCAACGGGATCTTCTGCCGTCCATATTTTTCTGTCCGGCCTATTGATATGGCGTAATGCAGCATGAAGGGTTGTCGTCTTGCCGGAACCGGTTGGTCCGACACAAAGTATCATGCCGTAGGGCTTTTCGGTAACGCCGACAAGTTCCTTATAATTTCTTCTTGACAACTGCATGTCTTCAAGGGGCACGGTCGTACCTTTGGCGAGTATTCGCAAAACCACGTCCTCCACGCCACCCTGCGTGGGAATGGTAGCCACACGAAGCTCAATATCTTCTCCTCCGGAACGTTTGAATTTTATCTTTCCATCCTGAGGTAGCCTCTTTACAGTGATATCCAAATTGGACATGATTTTAATTCTTGAAACGATGGCAGCCCGGTAACTATAGGGGAGAGTCTGATAAAGAATGCAATCGCCGTCAATTCTATACCGGATTTCCATGTTTTTCTGTGCAACATTCGGTTCAACATGTATGTCGGACGCGCGTCTCGCGTATGCATCATTAATGACCTTATTTACAATCTGCATGATGACGCTATCCGATTCTGTTATAACCTCACCATTTTCTTCTTCTTCAGTATCATCTTCCGCTTCAAGTCTGCCCAGTATATCGCTTATCGAATGCTCATCTCCCGGTGAGGAGAAAAAAAGATTGATATACTTGATTATGACCTCATGGAGGGCTACATCATATTTTACCGCCTTCGTTTTTAATATACTTTCTATAGTATCCCTCTTCAGGATGTTGTTGGGATCTTCCATGATGACGTGGATGTTCCCTTCCACTCTTCCGATAGGGACCCACAACTCACGGCGCAGGAATTCCTTTTTTAAATTCTTTAAAAGGTCTCCCGGAATAGGTGTTTTGTCATTAAACGGTATGACTTTGCAGCGGAAATACTCCTCGTAAGACTTGGCTATGTCCTCCTTCGATATCCTGTATTTATTCGCTAGGAAGGTCTCCATATTTTCTTTTTTTTCTCTTGCTTCTTCCCATGAGCTGTCCAGTTCTTCCTCTTTAATTAAACCACGTGTCAGGAGGTAATCGAATCTCGTTCTTCTTCTCTTGGCGAACCTTTCCTGGTTGTGAAGGGCGATTCCTAAAACGTCGGCAATTTCCTGCATAAAACCCTGTTCGTCTTCTGTAAATTTGCCGTCGCCTTTTCTGTTAAGTATCTGAACGACACCTTTGAGGACCTTTTCGTAGAAGATAGGTGCTGCCAGAATCTGTTTAGTCCTGAAACCGGATTTTTTATCCCAGCTGTAATCAAATGTCAGTTCTTTATCAATGCCTTTCAGCTCTCCCGTGTCATACACGTCGGCTATGTTAACTGATCTCCCGGTATTTGCTACATAACCGGCAATGCTCTTATTGTTGATCGGTAACCTTATTTCTTTAAGCCGGGAGCCAACGAGAAACATGGAGTAGATTTCACTTCTTAATTTGTCTACCAGGTATATGGTAATTGAATGTGCATCAAAGAGGTTGAGAATGCCATCTCTCAGATCTATGAGGATCTGCTTTGTATTCTGCGCAGCGTGAATCTTATTCGTAATATCCTGCAATGCTTTACGGAGGCGCAATTGCTCCTCAAGAGCGGCCTGCTGGTTTCTTATCAGAGGATCATCCATTGTGTTTTTTTCTATTTGAAAAGTATCAACCTGCGTTTCCATAATATTATATCGGCATTGGCATACTAACTCTTTACTATGGCAAAATAAATTGTATTTTAATGTAAATCAGAATAAATATAATTTCAATATAAACTTATATTTCTGAAAATGAACAATATGTGCACGATAAATTTTGCGGGAAGATAAGCCGATTAGTTTCTTGGATGAAGAATAATTAGGAGCCTGTAACAATCTTGGAAAAATCAGCGATCATATGGAACATTTCCGATATTCCCTTTAATAGAGAAAGGCGGTTGAATCGGACTGCGTCATCTTTTGCCATCACCAGGACTTTATTGAAGAAATCATCCACATGTTTTCTCAAAGCAGCCAGTTCCACAAATGCCGACTGATAATCATTAAATTTAATATTGCTTACCACCCTCTCCTTTGAGCGCAAGAAGGCGTCATATAGATTCCTCTCTTCATCAGTTTCAAACTTCGCGGGATCGACGGAACCGTTCTTGAAGTCTTTGATGATATTGCCCACACGCTTGAAGGCGATTGCCAGGGGTTCAAAATCCTTGTGGGTCTTAAAAATTTCCATGGCCTCAATTTTTTTAAGCGATTGGACGATATCCGATGCGCCTGTTTCCAGGACGGCGTCAACCACATCATAAGGATGTCCCTGAGCAATGAGCTGATTTTCAAATCGTCCCTTGAAAAATTCGATGACATCTGTTTTGATTTCCTCAGGAAGCCGCTTAAGTTTATTGCCTAGGATTGAAAGACTTTCTTCGATCAGGCTTTTCAAATTCAGGGAGTACTGTTTGTCGAGGATAATATTGATAACCCCAATTGCCTGCCTCCGCAAGGCATACGGATCCGCAGTACCCGTCGGAATCAGATTAACTCCGAAGAATCCAACAATGGTGTCAATTTTATCCGCAATGCTGACAATAGCGCCCTCATCCGTTTCTGGAAGTTCACCTCCGGCCGCCGTTGGCAGGTAGTGCTCATAGATGGCCTTGGCTACAACAGGATTTTCACCTGCTATTAATGCGTATTCCCGCCCCATGATACCCTGAAGCTCAGTAAATTCACAGACCATCTGTGTTTCCAAGTCTGCTTTGGCGAGGATTGCCGCGCGGTCAACCGTTTCTTTGAGGGCCGGGTTTATTTGATCGGTTATGTACAGTGCCAGCTTTCT
>DASPQI010000124.1:0-10646 GCA_035625045.1 Syntrophales bacterium
TCAAGCTTGATTCCCGTCTTTATGCCTGTCTCATGAAGCAAGTTGACCGTATCTTCCGTAGCGATGTTTCCCCTGGCGCCGACAATGAAAGGACACCCTCCCAATCCTCCTAGAGACGTATCGAAGACGGAAACCCCTTCATTTACGGCCGCCCAGACATTGGCGAGGCCTAGGCCGCGTGTATTGTGAAGATGGAGTGAAATAGGCATTGCCCCTGCTATGTCCTGCACACGCTTGACAAGATTTTTCACCTGCAAGGGATTGCCCACACCCGACGTGTCAGCAAGGCATATTTCGTCCGTTTCTCTTTTAATGTAATCTCTCACCAGTTTGATAACCTTACCAGCGGGGACTTTCCCTTCGTACGCGCAGCCAAAGGCGTTCATCACACCCGCCCTGACCTCCATGCCGGCGCTGTGTGCCTTGTCGATAAGTAGTCGAGCTACTTTTACTGCTTCTGCGACGGACATGTTGCTGTTTTTTCTGCTGTGCGTTTCACTCGCGGACACGTAAACGCCCACATGCGGAACTTTGCATCGTATAGCTCGATCCAAACCTTTCTCGCTCAGGATAAGGGCCGCGTAAACAACTGCCTTTTTTCGTTTGATCCTGCTCCAGAGTTCTTCCGCATCCGCCATTTGCGGAACAAGATATGGATTGACAAAAGATGATACCTCAATGCGTCGGATGCCGCAGTTTACAAGGTCGTTGATAAGTTTTACTTTTTCTTCAGTAGATACGATTTTCTTTTCGTTCTGGATGCCGTCCCTGAGGACGACTTCGTGAATGGTGATTTTTCGCGGCATGGTGTTTTGCATAGATTTACTATAGCAAAAAAAAGCAGGGAGAGAAAGTGATCTTCTCTCCCTGCTTCAATAGGAGGATTGGATTCCCGCTGCAGCCTGCCCTCGAATGTCCTTGTCGGGGGTGGAAATCACAATATTGGGATGGATTTTCTTCGTCAGTAATTTACTTCTTCCAGGACATAGGGCCCCATTTTTCCGGTAGAATGGCCTGCGGCGGCCACTCGGGCGGCACCAGTTGGCCGGGTTTTTCACCGAGCTTCTGGATAAGTTTGGCAAGGCCGGGACGGGCATGTTCCGGATGCCCTTCTTTCAATGTCCGGCCATTTATGATGGCCTCGGAACGGAGCCTGCGGCCGATCGTCTTTTCCATCTTCCTTCCGAGCCAGAGGACACGGTCCACATCATACCCATGCTCGATACCCAGCTCGTCAATCATCACCAAGAGATCCTCCATGGTAATGAGACCCACGTATCTCGGATCGTAATAGTATTCACCCGTTCCCCTTACGGGACAGTCATCAAGGAAATTGGCCGGCTGCCCGCCCAAGCCGCCCAAGGTTCCCTCAAAGCGGCAGATGCCCGCCTGGAGGGCCGCCAGGATCGAGGCGGAAGCGACACGCTTCGTCTCATGGAGATGGCAGAGATGGGCCTCAGGATTCGGCATGGCATCGAGTACCATGGAGAAATAACGATAGACCTGAGCCGCCGAGGCTGAGCCGTCGTGGTCGGCATGCTCTATGTCATGTGCACCGATAGAGAAAAAACGTTTTGTGAATTCCACGGCGTCTTTCAGTTCCGTAGCGCCGGTAATGGGGCTCCCCCAGATGGTGCTCACGGTGCCGCACATCTTCATGCCGACGTCGCGGGCCTTCTTGATGCAGCGTTCCGCTTCTTTCCAGTATTCCGTAAGTGTCGTACCGGAATTGGCGAAATGGTGCTCCGGATCGGTGGAGACCATCATCAAGACACGGTCCGGACCGATACCTTTTTTCCTGAGCTCAATCGCCGTATCTACAGCGGGTTCCCGGATTGTCACCGCGGTCATGATAAGCTCATCGTATTTGACCCCTGCCCTTTCGCAACGCTTTTTAAATGCATCGCTCCTGAGGGCGGTTAAGACCTGTTCGGCATCTCTGAACTGGGGGATGCCTGCCGGGTTTCCCAGATTGGTCACTTCGATTTCCTTTGCGCCAGCAAGGATCATTTCTTGAGCATAGAATATCTTGGCGTTCGTTGATATGAATTTCTCTTCGTGCTGGAAACCATCACGCACGGTTATGTCTCCAATGGTTACCTTCTTTGGCATTCTGGGAAAAATCTTCCAGTAATCGTACTCCGTCATAAAAATCATGACCTCCTCAATTCTTTTAATTCACCTCATTTATAAGGAAGGAATGTCACTCCCCCTTAAATACCGGTTTTCGTTTCTCGGCAAAGGCCGCAAGCGCCTCCAGACGGTCCTTTGTAGGTATGGTGGCTTCATAAGCCTTGGACTCAAGCGGCAGCGCCACACCGAGGCTGGCTTCGGAACCATAATTGATGGCAAATTTAGCCTGGGCCACGCCGATAGGCCCGTTCTTCGCGATCTCCCTGGCCAGTTCCAACGCGGCCTCCATCAGCTTATCCGGTTCGACGACCTTGCTGACCAGACCGATCTTAAGAGCCGTCTCGGCATCGATTCTTCTTGCCGTGAAGATCAGTTCCTTGGCCTTGGCCACACCAACGATCCTGGGCAGTCTTTGCGTTCCGCCGGCACCGGGAATAATCGCCAGGCTGGTTTCCGTTAGCCCCATCACTACATTCGATGAAGCTATCCTGAGATCGCAAGCAAGAGACAGTTCGGTACCGCCGCCAAAGGCAAAGCCGTTGATGGCCGCGATAACCGGAACACGCACCTGCTCTACGGCGGTGAAGGCGTTTCGGATCGTGAAGATGAAGCGGCGCACCTGATCCTCTGAAAGTGTTCTCCTTTCCTTCAAATCCGCGCCTGTCGAGAAGGACCATTTCTTTGGATCGTCACCCGATCTTGAACCTGTGATGATGATGCACCGGAGACCCATATCGAAGTTGGCTTCCCGGACAGTGTCGGCCAGTGCAGCCAGCAGGTCAAAGTTAAAGCAGTTCATCGCTTCCGGGCGATTCAGCGTGAGGATCAGGATGCCCTCCTCAGTCCTTTCTTTCAACAGTATATCTGCCATAGGTACGTTCCTCCTTCTTCTACATTCCCCCGCAGACTGCGGCGTCCGTCTATACCCGCCGCAGTTCCGGGAACCGGGAGCTCTTCCTTGCCCCCATCTTATCTAAACCTTCAGGTCTCCCCAATCGGATTTCTCTATGGGCGCGCGGTAGCAAAGCTCCAATGACCTTGCCAGTTTTTCTCGTGCCTCGCTGAAGGCAATCACACCGTCATGAAATAAGAGCGCCCCGGTCAGGAATGGATGTCCTTCGGCATCATAGCGCTCAATCATCATCTGGCGGAATTTTGCCATTTCTTCTTCATTAACTTCCTGGCCTTTATCGATAATATTCTTCCTGCGGACACTCTCCACGATGAATCCTGCTGTCCGGCCCGACATAACGGTGGTGCGGCCCCTCATATTGGTAAAACAGAAAACCGGTCTAAAGGCCCTCCCGCACATGCCATAGTTGGCGGCCCCATGGTCGGGGCCGATGACGTACTGGATCTTCGGAACATTCAGCACGCTGCACGTGCGCACCATATCTGATCCGTATTTTCCGATCCCGCCCCATTCCTCGGCTTTGCCGACCATGTAGCCTGGTGATCCCTGGAAGAAGATGACGGGGAGTTTAGAATTGCCACAGCGGATCATCCATTCAGTTGCCTTTCTTGCCGCTTCAATATAGATAACGCCGTTTCCACTCGACGCAATGACGCCTACCGGCATTCCCTTCAACCACATCTTGCCAGCCACTATAGTTTCACCGCGGTTAAGCCCGTACGTCGGCTTGTATTCATGAAAATAGCTGTCGTCAGCTATGCATTTGAGGGTGTCCTTGATTTGGATCGCGTTGTAAGTCATGCTCGGGGTTAATCGCATCATATCCTTGTAATCAAATTTTGGTTCGGTGGATTTTCTGCGCTCGCAGTAAAGGGTCTGAGCAGGTTCAAACTCGATGATATCCCGGAGCTTCTTAATCCCTTCTTCCTGAGATTTCACGAAATGGTCGCAGCCGCCGGAGTGCTGGGTATGGACGTAGGCCCCTCCCAGGTCTTCCATGGATACCGTTTCACCAATGGCCGATTTCACCATGGGAGGACCGGCAAGGAAGGCGAAGGCCAGCTTCTCTATCATGATGGATTCGGAAGCGAGATAAACGATGTATGCACCGCCCGCCGTGTTTCCGCCTGTCGAGAGGGTGTATTGCTTGATGCCCATCGCGGACATACGGCACATGTTGTAGAACATGCTCCCGAAGTGACCGTCATCCGCGAAGCAGCCCAATTGCAGGGGAAGGTTGATCCCGCCGGAATCGGCTATGTATATGCAGGGCAGCCGCAGACGCTCGGCAATTGCCTGTGCCCTCATATGCTTTTTCAGGGTGATGGGGAAGTAGGTTCCCGCCGCATAGCGGTTTTCATTGGCAAAGATCATGCAATCTTTTCCATGAACGACACCCACGCCCGTAACCAGCCCGCCGCCGGGAATATGCCCCCTTTTCTCTGATTCATAGACCTCTCCGCCATAGAGCTTAATCTGCCCTATGTTGTAGCCCGCATCCAGGCCAAGCTCGAAGAAATCAGTACCCGGGTCAATCAACATCCTGATGAGATCGCGCATTGGTTTCTTGCCCTGTTTAGCGAGGCGTTGGAGCTGTTCCTCCCCGCCGATGTGATATGCCTCTTCACGGTGCTTCATGAGTATGGCATCCTGTTCTTCCCAATGTTTCAAGTTCTCGTCTTCCATCATAATCCTCCTCAGTCCTCAGCAGACTGATACATGCTTTTAGTGCTTTTAATTCACAAAAAAACTACCTGCCGATAACATAACGATACGGATCGATCTGGTCTCTTAAAATGGACAGTTCTTTCGCCGTCGGGGGTTTGTTCTCCACGATCTTCTTCACCTTCAAGAGTTCAAACCCGCAATTGTCCTGAACATCTTTTTCGGAATAGCCAGGATTTACAGCTATGATACGCATCCTCTTCGATACCGGTTCAAAGTCCATCACGGCCATGTTGGTAATGATCTTGTAAGGACCGGCCCCCCGAGGCAGACCTGATTTTGCCCTAGAATCGCCCCCCGTCAACCAGCCCGGCGTTGTGATAAATTGACATTTTTCGGTAAACCTTTTGGTATCCTGGGGCGTCATTACGAGCATTCTCCAACAAAATGAAGCGAGGTCATTGGCGCCTCCACTCCCTGGAAATCGAACCTTCGGTTTCTGATGGTCAGGACCGATTCGCGTGGAATTCAGGTTTCCGTACATATCGATTTGTGCCCCGCCAAGGAAGGTGTAATCGATCATTCCGCGACAGCATGTTTCCATAATTTCACACATGCCGCTCGCCATTAGGGCCTTCCAGGTCGTCCTGGAATCTCCTACTGATATGGGCATTTCCGGGATCAGGGGCGCCGCCCCACCGGCCTCAAATAAAATCACCAGATTGGGTGAGTGGGCCTTTTGCGCGAGCATTGCTGCCGCATTGGGAGCGCCGGTTCCAACTACAATAGAGGCCCCGTCTTCTAACTCTCTTGCGGCGCTGCATATCATTAGTTCCATGGTGTTATAATCAGCCATACCGGACATCCTCCTTTCTAATCCCTCGCCTTGAGGAACATGAATTCTTTTTCCCTGAGTTTCAACATCTTGTGCATCCCGCCGTTTTTCTCGATATATTCAAAGTGATCTTTACAGCTGTAAATATTCTCATCGAGGAATTTCTTTAACTCTTCCGGATCCTCTTCCACCTTTAGCCACTCTCGCAAGTGTTCTTCGTCGGAGAAATATTCCTGGTACATATTTCCGGGATACGCGCCATAAGGAATTTCACACACGGCATCAACACACCAGTAGGGGATGTCGGTTAAACTCGGATCTCTGCGTATCTCCTCATTGGAAATCAGTCTTTCAGTAGTGATGATTAAATGTTTGGAAGCCCTAGCAACATCGAAATCAGAAACAATGATGCCCCGCGCACGGCAATTGCCGTATATATCCGATTCATGGACATGAAGAACCGACACATCCGGATAGAGGGCTGGCATAGCCGCATATTTAGTTCCTGTGAACGGACATTCAATAATCTTTGCGCCGCTGTATTTGAACGAATCCGTTCCCATGATATTTCTGGATGGATAGAAAGAAACTCCGGCCGCGGCAGCCTTAAAGCGGACCGACAGTGAGTAGTTGGTCCACTCGCTCACCTCCACCTTGCCACTTTCCATGTAGCGCCTCGCATTGGGCGACAAACCGCGGGCCTCCAGACCGACTATATAGGCCACATCCAGCTTGTTGAATACCTCACCTGCACATAGTATCTGGAAATCATGGGTAGACGTATGGCCCGCAAAACCCATATTTTTCCTTCCCTGCCTCACGATTTCATGCGCAGCCGCGATAGGCGCCCTGTTTGCTCCGAAACCTCCGAGAGTCAGATAATCGCCATCGTGAACAAATTTTTCCACGGCCTCTTTGACAGACATTACCTTGGATTCCAGTTTGCGGCTTTTCTTGCGGAAAAATTCACGCGCCTTATCCGCGTCGGGATCTGTAAAGATCTTGCCAATTCCTTGTTCAATCGCTTCCACCGGACTCTACCTCCTTCTTGAAGTAAATCACCTCCGACAATATCAGTGGTCTTTAAAGATGCGTATTGACGCTGCTTATTTCGCAACCCGCGAGTAAGTATTAAAAATTCTAAGCCTGCATTTATCTTATTGAAAAAAAGGAGAAAAACAATATTAAAAGGTTAATAAAATATATTAATAAAAAATTAATTTCTAATGACGAATAGTTTATGGAAGGACACATCAGTTTTATGACAAAACAGCGAAAGTTCACAACGAAATATTGCCTATTGTTTCTGAAACTGGATAAGAAAAATATGAGATGGTTAAATATTTGGCCTCTAAAAATTAAAAAATCCCCGATTGTGAAAATATGGATTCTTTGCATGAAAAGGGATTTTTTAAACAAGAATAGGCCATCTCGGTTGTTAAAAAGGAAACATCACATCAGTTAATTTATCTATTTTATTTGGGATATCGCATTTAATATTAGTTTTTTATTAATATTATTTATTAACCTTTTAATATTGTCTTTCTCTTCTTTTCCATATTATATAAACTGTAAAAAATTTGCGGGTTTGATAGTTGTCATGGAACAGACCGGTGGCATATTTTCCTAATCTTTAAAAAGATTTCTGTGTTTTGAGGTCCATTATTTCGTTTCATGTGGGCCTTTAATGTTGTAAACCCAGGTAGTGTTTAAGAGTAGCTGAATTAATTCGGCTGGATGGCATGAAACAAATTTACCTTTTGAAGGAGGGAGGCAACATGACGACACCAATTCAACAAAAGATTCGTGATAAAAAAAGAACACCCCAGCAGATCCTGGATATGGTCAAGTCAGGAGACTGGATCCAGCCCGGTTCGGTTGGTGGCGATTCGACCGAGTGTATGAAGGAATTGGCCAAGAGGATCGGCCCAAAATTGAAGGATATCGAAATATGGAATTATGCTAATTTCTTCCCCCACCCCGAATTCCAGGCGAATGACCCCGTGCAGGAGTACCACTGCTTCCACGAATATTTCTTCTTCCCTTGGAACCGCAAGGCCAGAGACACGAACAACGTAACCGACTGGGCGCACTGGGGGTGGACCATGGGAATGTGGTTCTGCCATTATCGCTTTACCAATGCAGTGAAGGAAAACCGTGGATTTGACTGGTGGTGGAATGCGGCATCTCCCTTCGATGAGCACGGCTTTGCCAACTTCGCTTACGGTACAAACAACGCCAATATTTTCAGTCAATGTGCAAAGAAGAAAGTCATTGAAGTCCGTTCTGACTACCCCTGGGCCGAAGGCGGCCGCTTTAATACCATCAATATTGATGACATCGACTTCTGGGTGGAGGTGGACTGCGAAAAATTAAAATGGCCCCAGATAAATGAAAAAGCCATCAAGGCAAAACCGGAGGAAGAAGCCATTGCCAAACACGTAATGACGATTATGAGGGACAGGGACATCGTCCAGCTCGGCATCGGTTCTCTCCCCTCCGCCTGCGTCAGCGCCATGGCGGACGCGGGATTCAAAGACCTAGGCATCCACACGGAAATGCTCAATTTCGGTCTCATCAAACTGATCGAATCGGGCCAGGTGACCAACAAGTACAAGACCCTCCCCGCCGACCGGGGCAAGAGCGTATACACATTTGCTTTTCCCGTAGATGTGAAATGGTACTATGACACTGTCCACAGGAACCAGAACCTGGCGGTCTACGACATCAGCTACACCAACAACCTGCACAATTTAACAAGGCTCGACAACATGATCGCCATCAACAACTGCGTGGCCGTTGACCTTCTCGGCCAGCAGTGCGCCGGTTTCTATGAAAAGCGCCCGATATCGAGCTCCGGCGGCTACTTCCATTTTCTGTCCTTCTGCTCCCAGTCGAAGGGCGGTCGCGGCGTCGCCTCCATGACGGCGCGGAGCAAACACGGCACCTCCAGGATCGTTCCCTTCCTGCCAGAAGGATCTTCGGTTGATGTTCCTGCGCAGTTATCGAATTATATTTGTACGGAGTATGGTATCGTGAACCTACGCGGTCTGTCCGGTTATGAGAGGGCTTCAGCTCTGATCTCCATCGCCCATCCTGATGACAGGGAGATGCTGGAGAAAGCAGCAAGAGAAAACGGTCTCCTCGCTCCTAAGTTCCCCGTCTCCATGATGCCAGTCGAAGGCAAGACCAGGCGCTATCCCTCCTATTCAGACAGACGGAATTACAAGATGGGGATGCATGGAGAGCTCTCGGGATTCGATTGGGATCAGGGTTATCAGACAGCCAAATAAGTACGCGTTTACACCGCTCGACAAGCCCGGCCTGTCCGGGCTTGTCGAGTTAAGTTGCCGATGGTGGTCAAATAAAAACTTTTGCGCGAGCCTCGACAGCTGGTTGAATAAAACTCAATTTTCAGGAGGTATTAGTATATGGCGTTAGATTTTACTTTTACAGATGAACAAAGATGGTTGGAGGAAAGCGTTTATAAGTGGGCAGTCAACTGGCTGGAGCCGCAGATGGAGCATATGTATGAAGTGGATGAGATGCCCCCGACACTCTTTAAAGAGCTGGGAAACCTGGGTGTTAATGGAATTGTTTTTGAGGAAAAATACGGCGGTTCCGCTCTGGGCTATGTGGAAACGCTCCTCGTTTATGAAACAATCGCGCGGGTAAGCAACGCCCTGTCCATGACTGTCGGCGCGAGCCAGACCCTTTGTTTCGACAACTTCAGAAGGAATGCCTCAGAAGAGCAGAAGATGTACGTCCTCCCCAAGTCCTGCTCCGGTGAATGGATTGGCTGCCTCGGCATCACGGAGCCCAATGCCGGTTCCGACGCCATGAGCATGGCGACAAAAGCGGAGAAGAAAGGAAACAAGTACATCATCAATGGAAGTAAGATCTTCATCACCAACTCTCCCGTCGCCGATTTCATGGTATTCTATGCGAAGACCGATCCTACCGCAGGTCCCAAGGGGATTTCTGCGTTCTGCTTCGAATTCGACAAGGTCAAAGGCGTGACTGTGGATAAGATCAAGAAATGGGGCATGAGGACTTCCCCCACGGGACTGGTCACCTTCGAGGACGTGGAACTGCCCGCTGAAAATCTCATCGGCGGTTTTAACAAAGGAGTCGCCGTCCTCACGAGCGGTCTTTGTACGGAAAGAATCACTCTTTCCGGCTGTTCCCTCGGCAGCCAGAGAAGCTGCCTGGAGCTATCTCTGAAGTATGCCAAGGAGAGGGTTCAGTTCGGAAAGCCCATCGCTTCCTACCAGGCCATCCAGGAGAAGCTTGCCAATATGTACACAGGCTACCTGGCATCCAAGTGGATGGCATACAGCGCCGCCGCATTTTGCGACTCCCTGGAGAACAAAGTCGGAGGAAAGGGCACGGACCTTGATCGTATGGCCGCCGCATCACTGCTCTTCTGCGGTGAAATGGGAACAAAGATAGGTCTTGATGCGATCCAGATCTTCGGCGGTTACGGCTACTGCACCGAATACCCGGTCACCAGGCACTTCCTGGATCAGAAACTCTGGGAGATCGGCGCCGGTACATCCGAAATCAGAAGGATGATCATCGCCAGAGAGTTGATGAGGGACGATTTCAAAAGCGGCCGGTAATGATAAATTGAGCTATTATTCCAGGTGTCTCATGAGAAATGAGGGCGCTGTCATAAGAGCAGCGCCCTCATTTTTTTATCATACAGTCATCTTCATATGTGCCGTTTCCGTCACTTCATAGGAGGAACAAAAGGTATGTACTGAGCAAACAACCAGCACAGGAAAAAGACTATCGGTATATGTATAAACATCTGGAGCACCGCATACCCAACAAGGTCCCGGGCCTTCATTTGAAGTATGCCCAAAAGAGGAAGCATCCAGAATGGGTTCAGGAGGTTGGGCAGGGCCTCTGCGGCATTGTAAATCACCACAACCCATCCAAGGTTTACTTGATGCTGAATTGCAGCCTGGAGGACATAAGGCGCCTCAATAACCCACTTACTTCCGCCGGAGGGAATAAAAACTCCCAGAATGGCTGAATAAGCGGCCACCAGAAGGGGGTAGGTTCCCTGAGTCGTGATGCTGTAAAAGAGGTCGG
>DASPQI010000125.1:0-2842 GCA_035625045.1 Syntrophales bacterium
ATAGAAATGTAGTCTACAGGGAATTTTCCTATGAAGGAGGACATTACCATATTCTGATTAGATAATAATTATCGATAGAAAGTATGAACAACAATCATCAATCTCAATCCGATGATTTCAAAGAAACAGAAATGCTCCCCCAAAGTGATATTGACTTGCTCCCAGTATGCACGTTCCAGTTGGCATTCAGTAGATCTGCCGATTGTGAGAATATCACGATTAGTATTTGACATCGAGACGTCCAGTAAATGTGCTTTTGGCGCGAATTTATCCTGTATTGTGCAGGTAAGATCAAGAAAAATATCAAGGCCCCAAATTGTTGCCACCATCTCTAGTAGCGCCCTGATCTGCATGTTGAGTCAAGGCTTTTTCAAAAAAAGGTTCATGTAAATCTTCGTGTATTTTTATTTTCAAAACAATGCAAAATCAGAAATATTATTGCAGTAATTGAGGATAAATCCTTGACTTTTGATAATTGATGTCATATAAAACGCATACTAAATAAGTTTGGATTACGACATTTTGAATTGCAAAGGATGGCCACCATACTTTTTAGAGTATAGGTGGCCTTTTTCTTTCTGTCATAGTGAAAATCCGACTTAGGAGAATTTTGAGAAAGGAGGATAACAGCGATGCCAGAAGGAAAAGTAAAATGGTTTAATGAAGGCAAAGGCTATGGGTTCATCGAAAAGGATGAAGGTGGTGATGTGTTTGTTCATTTCAGCGCTATTCAGGCCAGTGGCTTCAAGACTTTGAATGAAGGCCAGCGAGTCAGCTTTGATGTCACTAAAGGACAGAAAGGCCCGGCAGCGGAAAACGTGAAGCCATTATAGGTTCACAGTAGTAAAAAAGAGGCACACAAGTATAATATATTGGTGGTGCCTCTTTTGTTTTTGACATTAACCATACGTATCGGTGATCGTTAAAATGGCGTTTGTAAGAGCAATTGACTATTAGGAAAAATGAAGGGGGACAAATGAACAGGAATTTATATGTAGGTAATCTAACAGTAAATGTTACCGAAGAGGCCCTGAAGAACAATTTCAGTAATGCAGGTAAAGTAGGTAAAGTGAATATTATCAAAGATAATTATACAGGACAATCCAAGGGATTTGGATTCGTGGAAATGGAAACTGAGGAAGATGCGCGTAAAGCGGTCGAAATGTTCAACGGCGGAAAGCTCGACGGGAATACAATTGTCGTTAACGAAGCCAAGCCTAGAAGAGAAGGAGGAGGCCAGAGGCGTGATTCAGGTCGAAGTGGAGGATTTAGAGGCGGACGCGGCGGAAGTGGCCGTAGATACTAAAGAGGACAGATATTATCATGATCTGTGGTAAAAAAACCTCGATGAGAACTGGAAAATGGACTTGTTAAAACCCTTTTAAGCGACTGGTGTCAGCATTGCTTTTCTCCGGTAACTCATATTAACAGCAGTGCGGTAAGGGATCCCCCGCAGACTACGGAACACGCGACTCAGAATACTTTTGGCAGAGTATATCTGCCGGAAAATCCAATTGTATCCATCCCACAGTTCCTTAATGGTCATTTTGGCTGGTTGGAATACGACCTCACTCGTGTGATACTTTGACCAGTCCCGATCAATTATACGTCCATCCTTTTCCATCCTATCGTACAAGCGCGTACCGGGGAAAGGTGTGAGGATATGAAACTGTGCTGCGGCAATTTTGGTTTTTAGGATAAAATCAAATGTACGCCTGAAGACTGAGGGATCATCCTCGTCAAGTCCTAAGATGAAACTTCCTATTATATTGATACCGGCACGATGAATCTTATGAATGGCACGTTCATAATCTATAGCCTTGCTCCAAGGTTTGTTTATTGCTTGTAGATTCTTCTGGGAAAGGCTCTCAAGGCCGATGAAAGCGTATCGCCCACCACTTCTCGCGTAAAGCTCTAAAAGCTCATCATCCTTGGCAATGGTTATGGAGGTCTGCCCTCCCCATTTCCTCTCCAGTGGAATCAACTTTCTGAAGAGTTCCTTTGCATAATCGGGCTCACCGCAAATATTATCGTCAGCAAACAGGAAGTCAGTCGTGTCAAACATGCCGATTTCAGTTAGCACCTCTTCCACAGGTCGCATCCGGAATTTATGCCCGAATACTCCCGTGACAGCGCAATAATCACAATTATAAGGACAACCTCTTGTTGCTTGCAGTGTATTAAAGCTCGTATACATGCTCCTGTTCAGGAGGTCACGTCTCGGTATTTTCATATGTTCCATGGAACAGAATTTTTCTGGGCGATAGGTGGATTGTAAAGCCCCTGTTGAAAAATCAGCTAACAGCTTCTCCCAGACACCTTCCGCTTCACCGATGACAACCGAGTCAGCATGTTCAAGAGCCTCTGCAGGCAATGCACTCACATGGACACCGCCCAAAACAACAGGAACGCCTCTCCTTCTGAATTCATCGGCAATGGCATAAGTGCTGGGAATTTCCGCCGTGTAACCCGTTATACCCACGAGATCAACTGTCCGATTGAAATCAACCGGGGTGACACGGGCATCGTGAATAACTACATCCCAATCTGGAGGGGTGAGGGCCGCTACAGTCGATAAACCTAAAGATACCAGACCCGCTTTCCCGTGCCGCACCTTTCCCCAGTATCCGCCTTCACTTTTTGGGAAGACCAAAATTAACTTACGCATGTAATTATCAATTTTGCTAAATTCATATAACCGCGCAATCGTGGGTGACTCGGTGTGATCTTCGTTCAGGAACTAGAGTTCAGTTACTTTTTAGTGTCTTCAACTATTTTGTCTAAATGCGTTGTGAGATCACATCCACCTGCCTTCCACTTTCCTTCAGGAAACACCCATCTT
>DASPQI010000126.1:0-10555 GCA_035625045.1 Syntrophales bacterium
GAAGAGTTGTTGGAGTCTTTCATCAAAACTGTCGCTATGGCGATTGACGAGAAATCTCCCTATACCGGCGGTCATGTCCGTCGGGTTTCAGAATTGACAATGGCAATTGCAGAAAAGATAAACGAATCTACAGAAGGGCCATATGCAGGTGTTCACTTTGATGAAGAAAAATTGAAAGAGCTTCGCATATCGGCGTGGCTTCATGATGTGGGGAAAATAACTACGCCGGAATACATAATTGATAAGGGGAAAAAGCTTGAAACTATTTATGACAGAGTCGAAGCCTTAAAAGCACGTTTTGAGGTTCTTAAGAGGGACTATATTATTGAAGAATTGAGAAAAGTAGATCCGCAAAAAAAGGGGAAAAGCCGGAAAAAAGTAGTTGATGACTACAAGATATTTACCAAGGATTTAAAAAGGGATTTTGAATTTCTGTCAGAGATTAACACGGGAACAAAATTAATGGACGAAAAGATGTTGAACCGGCTGAAAAGAATAACTGCGAGAAAGTGGGACTTAGACGGAGATTCACGTAAATTTCTAAATGACGATGAACTTTACAATTTGAGCATTTCTCAAGGCACACTTACAAAAGAAGAGAAAGAAATAATCAAGAATCATGTAAACGTTACGCACAAAATACTCTCTCAACTTCCGTTTCCCAAAAAGCTGAGAAATGTCACATATTATGCTTCTGCTCATCATGAGAAAATTGACGGCAGCGGCTATCCATTTGGATTAAAGGGCGAGCAGTTTCCTCTCCAGGCCAGAATAATAGCACTGGCGGATATTTTCGATGCGTTGACAGCGAAGGATAGGCCATATAAAAAAGAAAGAACTCTGTCGGATGCCATTAAGATAATGGGATATATGGTAAAGGAAAAGCATATCGATGCTGATCTGTTTGAGCTATTTATTAAGGAGCGGATTTATCTCAACTATGCAAAGAGAGAATTGACACCTCACCAGATTGATATTGTTTAATGCGGGCGTGGGAATTTTTGATTAAGCTACATTTGAGGTAAATAATAGTCAGCGATATAAACCTACCGATGATCCAAAAGATTACCGCGTCGCTTAGTACCCCGTTGTATCGCATCAGGAGGTTTATCACGGCTTGCAATAGATTTGATCTCCTGTTCTATCTCCTGGTATTTTTCACTATAATTTGGAAAATATTTTAGTGCTTCCTTGAAGTGAAAAAGGGCACTGTCCATTTTGTTTTTTTTCTTAAAATATATACCAAAATTGTAATGTGAGTCACCGGGATCGTTTGTTTTTCCGTATGCTATGGCAATGCTATAGTAAACGTCTATATCATCTATATTTTTCTTTTCTATTTTTTTGTAAATGTTCAGGGCTGTTGTATAATCACCCTGCAATTCGTAGGATCTTCCAAGGTAAAGTATTGTATCCGAATCATCTTCATTAATGGTTAACGCCTTACGGAGGATGTTAATCGCTTCGGATGTACGACCCAATTTGAAGTAGGCAATTCCAAGATCTCTTGAGATATCTTCATCATCAGGAGCAAGGCTTAATGCCTTATGAAAGTTGGTAAGGGAATCATTCGTTCTCCCAAGCCTATCTTGTATCACGGCAATTCCATAAAGTGCATCGACATTATTTTGGTTCTTTTGTAAAATACTTTGAAAATGCTTAAGACCAGAATCCAGATCTCTATCCCTCAAAATAAGGAAGGTTTGCGTCCTTGTTAAATTGCCAATGATACTTTCCGCGCCCTTATGAGTGTATGTAGTATGCAGTAATGCATCGATATAGGTGATTCTTTCATCGGTGCCCGGGTGGGTGAGAAAATAAGAAGGAATATTACTTGAGTAGAATTCATACTTTCTCATTTTTTTCATGAAGTCTAACATTGCGCTTCCATCATAGCCTGCACTAACCAGATAATACATGCCGAGTCTATCAGCCTCTTCTTCATTTTCACGGCTGTATTTAAGATTCAGGGTCGTGGCTGTCGCTACAGAAAAAGCCACAGCAGCGGCTGAAAGATCCCCCCCGCCTCCAAGAAACGCGCCGGCAAGCATTGCGGCAAGTGTCGCAATACCGATCTTTTGAGACTTTTCAATGATGCTGGCGATATGCCTTGCGTTTACGTGGCCTATTTCATGTCCGAGCACAGAAGCAAGCTCACTTTCCTTTTCAACAATATTAATCAAGCCCCTGTTGACATAGACATAACCTCCCGGAGTTGCAAAGGCATTTATGGCAGAACTGTCAATGATTGAAAAGTGAAAGTCGAAGGGAGCTTTATTGCTTTGGGCAAGAACTTTGTTTCCAACTTGATTGACGTAGGTGCTGACCTTCTTGTCATGGATCAGCACATTACTCTTTTCAAGTTTTTCGTAAAATTCTTTTCCAAGTTTTTTTTCATCTTCAATAGTGAAAGAAGCATATGTTAAACTTGTAGCTTGGAAAAGTATAAAGAGGATAATGATAGGAATAATCCACCCCTTCTTTTTAAAGATATCTGATTGATTCAAATGACCCCCTCTTTTAAAAAAAACCGGTCTTTACCTGTTGATTTATTTATCCCGAAAAAATTGTTCATTTTTATACTATCTCTTTTAAAGATCATAATCAAGATACTGCATATATAATTCTATATCAATATCTAGATTAGACTGCATCCGGTGCCGCTTCCATTTAATATTGTTAAGGGTTAGCCAATATGTTATAGGCCTCATCTGAAAATATTTTCCGTTTTTTCCGATTCCCATATTTATAGAACAAAAATTAATAAAAAGATTAGTGCGGAGCGAACAATGAAAAGAGGGCTGGTTATTACAATTGATGGTCCCGCTGGTGCAGGCAAAAGTACAGTCAGTAAGACCCTCGCGCAAAAATTGTCTTATGTTTATTTGGATACCGGTGCCTTATACAGGGCAATAGCCTATAAAATTCTGAAAGAAGGAATTTCGCATGATAATGAAAAAGTACTTTCAGACCTGTGTAATCGAATAAACATTCATCTCAAAAACATCAACGGCAATTTGAATGTTTTTATCGACAATGAAAACGTAACAGACAAGATTAGGACTGAAGAAGTAGGTCTTCTTGCATCAACGATTTCTGCCATGCCTATTGTCCGTGAGACGCTGCTGTCAATTCAGCGGGATGCAGGAGAAGAGGGCGGTATAGTTGCCGAAGGAAGAGATATGGGTACAGTCGTATTCCCGAAAGCTGATTGCAAGTTTTATTTGGATGCGGGCATGGAAGAAAGGGTAAAAAGACGCTACAACGAATTGATCACGCGGGCTAATGCGGCAGATTATCAAAAAATTAAGAGCGACCTCATTGTCAGGGACCAGCAAGACCAAGGAAGAGAAATAGCCCCTTTAAAGGTTTCACAGGATGCTGTTATCATTGATTCTACAAATATAAGTATATCAGATGTAGTCGAAAAAATGATGCAGATAATCAGAAGCTGTCAAGGGTTTCTTTCAACTGAGTAGGCAACATAACAGCTATATGTATAAAAGATATGAATATTTCGATTAATTCACTTCAACTCATGTGAATGGGCGTCATTAATTGGTTCTCGTGTGATATTGTCGTTTCCTTTGAATTAGCTTGATATTTCACAATCAGTATGTTACAAATTTTCGGTTAAAGATGTAATTTATAAAATAATGGGGGTAATAGTTTAATGGTTAACAATGATAACTTAATTTCAGAAGAACATTTTGAAGGTGAAAAGGTAAATAAAAATAAGCCAGTGAATGATGTAGTTACTCAAAAGATTTTGGGCAAGGAAGAAGACATTGGCTTCAAGGAATTATATGAACAGAGCCTTCAAAGTGTACAACTTGGCGAAATTGTAACCGGTAAGATTGTTCAGATAAATAGTGATGTCGTCATGGTTGATGTAGGCTGGAAGACAGAAGGTTATATTCCTGCCAGAGAGTTAAAAGATGAAGAAGGGAACATCCATATTTCAGTTGGAGATGAAGTGGAGGTCCTGGTTGATAGAAGAGATTCGGATGGCAACCTAGTCTTATCGAGAGACAAGGCTTTAAAAATTAAGGTTTGGGATGACGTTAGAAATGCTTGCGAGCATAATACTTCTCTTAAAGGTACGGTTGTAGAGAGGGTTAAGGGTGGCTTATCCGTCGATATCGGAATTTTAGCATTCCTGCCCGGTTCGCAAGTTGATGTCCGTCCTGTAAGAGACCTTGATAAGTATGTGGGACAAACATTGATGTTTAATGTTCTCAAGTATGACAGAAAAAGAAATAATGTTGTGTTGTCAAGAAGGGCGATATTAGAGCACGAAAGAATAGCGGCTAAGAAAGAGACCCTGCAAGGGATTGAAGAAGGAAAGGTTGTAGAAGGGATAATAAAAAATATTACCGATTACGGACTATTCATTGATTTAGGTGGAATTGACGGTCTGCTTCATGTGACGGATATATCGTGGGGGAGAATTACCCGTCCATCAGATAATTTTTCCAAAGGTGATAAGATAAAAGTAAAAATACTTTCATTTGATAGAGACAAGGAGCGAGTATCCCTCGGTCTGAAACAACTGACGGATAATCCCTGGGAGAATATAACAGGGAAATACCCTGT
Source organism: Syntrophales bacterium (assembly GCA_035625045.1). Lineage (GTDB taxonomy): Bacteria > Desulfobacterota > Syntrophia > Syntrophales > UBA2185 > DATKLL01. The sequence continues at coordinate 4,597 of DASPQI010000126.1, forward strand.
CGGATCCGTCATTGAAGGCAAAGTTGTAAACCTGACGGACTATGGTGTATTTGTTGAGCTTGAATCTGGTGTCGAAGGTCTGGTTCATATAACAGAGATGTTCTGGACAAGAGAGATAAAGCATCCATCTAAGATTTTATCTATAGGCGATATAGTAAAAGTCATGGTTTTAGATATAAATCCTGAAGCAAAACGGATTTCTCTCGGGTTAAAGCAAACAACGGAGAACCCGTGGGAGGCTCTGAAGCAAAAATATCCGGAGGGGAGCATTGTTAAAGGCGTGATCAGGAATATCACGAATTTTGGTTTTTTTGTCGGTATTGAAGAGGGCATAGATGGTTTAGTTCACGTATCTGATATTTCCTGGAAACAAAATATTAAACATCCTTCAGAATTATATAAAAAAGGCCAAGAAGTTGAGGCAATGGTTTTAAATATAGATGTAGAAAATGAAAAGTTCTCTCTGGGGATCAAACAGGTAGATAAAAACCCATGGGATGAGAAGAATTTTAAATATACGACAGGTTCAATCATTAAAGGAAAGGTTACGAACGTTACCGACTTTGGTGTATTTGTGGAATTAGAGGAAGGTGTGGAAGGATTGGTTCATATCTCGGAATTGAGTCAAAAAAGGGTAAAATCTGCGTCAGAGCTGTACGCCGTTGGTGACATTGTAACTGCAATAGTTAAAAGCGTGGATTTACAGAACAGAAGAATCAGGCTGAGCATTAAGGATTACGAAGCAGCTTCTGAGGGATATTCAGTTACACAGTACATTAACAACAAAGAAAATGTCGGTTCAAATCTAGGGAAGGTCATGGCTGACGTAAAAATAGTTGATACGGAAAAAGGGTAATATCAGACCATGAGAAAACACCCAGTGGCACTTGGGATATTCCTTTTATTTCTTATTGGTATGGTATTTTTTCTTCTTGTGTATATATTAGGTTCCACAACAGAAGATAAGCACGCGTTTGCACTCAATAATAAAGTAGGTGTTGTAAAGGTCGAGGGGTTCATTGGTGATACGCGTGATATAGTCGAACAATTAAATCAATTTGGTAAAGACGATAGCATCAAAGCAGTCATTTTGAGGATTGATTCTCCAGGAGGCGGTGTCGCCTCTTCACAAGAGATATACGAGGCTGTAATTGACCTCAAAAAGAAAAAGAAGGTTGTAGCCTCTATGGGGTCTGTTGCGGCATCAGGCGGGTATATGGTTGCGTGCGCCGCGGACAAAATTGTTGCCAACCCCGGCACTATTACTGGAAGTATATCAGCTGTTATGCATTTTGCCAATGCAGAAGAACTTTTGAAAAAGTTGGGGTTAAAAACATCGGTCGTTAAAAGCGGAAAATTTAAAGATATAGGTTCACCTGTTAGGGAGATGACGGCTGAAGAAAAAGCGCTGATTCAGGAGCTGGTGGATGACATATATGACCAGTTTCTTGATATGGTTGCCCGGGATAGAAATATACCTAAAGAAAAACTAAGAAAAATTGCTGACGGAAGAGTTTTTACGGGAAGGCAGGCTCAAAAGCTGGGTTTAGTCGATTATTTAGGTGATATGGGATATGCTTCAACGCTTGCAGGTGAAATGTCTGGAATCAAAGGTAAACCAGAGATTGTATATCCAAAAAAGAAAGGCTCAAAATTCTGGGATTATGTATTTCGTGAGATGTTTGCTGCCATTGATAAGCAAATGCGGGGTAAAGTCGAGCAGCTACAGGGCATTTTATATCTTTCACCGGCAGCAACCTACTATAATATTTTATAATTATGACGAAAAAGGAATTAATTAAAAAGGTTCAGGAGGAAATAGAGGTATATCCGGACAAAGACATATCATATGCAGTTCACCTTGTATTTGATGCAATGATTGGAGCCTTGAAAAGGAATGAGCGGATAGAGATAAGAGGCTTTGGAAATTTTACAGTAAGAAGCCGAAGAACTATATTAGGCAGAAATCCAAAGACATCTGATCTTGTTCATGTTCCGGGTAGAAAAATACCTTTTTTTAAGGTTGGTAAAGAACTTCAAGACATGATCAATGGGCGCAAGTAAAATATTAGTTCAGGTAATGTCCCATTCGTTGTCTGGTGACGCAAAATCCTTCAACTGTTCCCTTCTTTTCTTATGTTGCAACTTTTTTAGTGCCTTAGCTTCAATTTGTCTTATTCTTTCACGAGTTACGCCCATCATTTCACCAACTTCTTCAAGAGTGAACGGCCCATAATTACAGGCTACCCATGTGCAGTTTAAAAACGTTTCATTTTTAAGACGCCATTCGCAGGTAATGTCCAGACAAGCCTCAGCAATCAAATGCCCCTTTTTTTTACATTTGTAAGTGTTAATCAATTCACGCTACCCCTCTTTCCCAAGTTATTGAAGTTTAAGCTTACTGCAACAACAAAACGGGTAATCAAAATACTCACATCATAAATTTATCGCAAATATCATAAGCATTTTTTTTTATTTGTCAATAAACTATGATTAAATAATCTTCGGAATTTCCTGAGCTTATTGAGTTATTTATTGTGAATGTGAGTTTCACGACTTTTCAGACGTTCAAGGCGATAAACCAAGGCTTCCTTTTCTGCCTTATTATTGAAGAATGGGAGATTTAACGTTCCGCTGACAATATTGATAGCCTTTTTAAAATTATGGCATTTATGTTCAAACCACTTTGCAAGTTCTTCTGTTGCGAAAAAATTGACTGGATCATCTATGAGCATCAACTCCCATATTCGGACGGCATCACTCCAGCGGCCGGAACGCTTGTAAATCAGGGAAAGTGTTCTCCTGGACTCAAAGGCAACTTCTGAGTTCTGTGAGTTAAGCAAAGGCTCGAGAATTTTTCCGGCCCCTGATGAATCTCCACGGTCAAGAAAGAGCCGGGACGCTGCTAAAAGGTCAAAATGATCGGCAGTGGAAATATCATAATCAAATTTCAACATTTCGGCAAGGTGAAGTGTAAGGATAGACATAGAGATTACGTCTAGGCGGTTGTGTTCAAAGACATCTGCCACAAAGCGGGCATCACGGTGTCTTAACCAGTCGAAATAACGCTGGGGAATTTCGCTTCCCGGGATATCGCTGTCGCGCTGGATTCCCAGAATTTCCTTCTCAAGAGTCGTTAATCGGCTGTTATCCAGGCGATGGCCCAGAAGACGGCGTGATGGGTGGAGTAGATCCAGATGAGGCATACCAGCCAGACGGTCAGGAAGACGGTTAAGGACAAAGCGCGTCGACAGCAGGCTGATATCAAATGCCTTACCGTTAAAGGTTACAATAAAGGATTTATCCCTCGCCACTTCCAGCAAAGAACTTAAAGAGGCACGTTCTTCAGAGAAGTCACGCGCAAATATTTGTCTCGTAACGAATGTCTCATTTTCAAACCAGCCCAGACCGATAAGAAAGGCAAGCGTGCCGGTACCGCCGGCTAAACCGGTGGTTTCAGTATCTAAAAATAAAGCATCAGTACAATTAAATGAGGCCAGGTCCGGGATATTAGCAAGCAGTGCCGCGGCATTCATATCAAGGTCGGAAACTTCTTTGATGCAGCGGCGGCCATGCTTTGATGAACCGGGATGGAATCCGTGAGCGATAAAAAATTTACCGTGAACATTCTCGACTTCCTCGCCTTCAATTACGTCCTTCAGTGCTAGGGGGCTGCCGCAAGGTGTTGAATGCCGGGTGGGAGTTACAACCTGACGCCTGGACATGATGGACTCAATGCGTGTACGCAGTTTGCTAATTTCGTCAGCACGAGGTGATGACTTTTGTTTGGAAGAACGATCGCCTGTTAGACGTTGCAGACGGTTAATTGTACTCATTTATCATCTGTAATTATGTCAATTATATTTAAGGCTGTCTTCTTTGCAGCGGGGCCTACTTCAAGGGTTGGTCCCACACAGCTCGGACATCCCAGGTTGCACGGGCAACTCTGTATCAGTTTACGGGCTGCGGCTAAGAGGCGGTCGTGTTCTTCATACAAAAGATCCGAGAAGCCGATTCCGCCCGGATACGTATCGAAGATGAATACCGTGGGATCAAAGGCATCGACCATGGCTAGAACAGGCTTCGTATCTTCTTTTGAAGAAGATGTGATGGATCGCTTACCGGCGCCATAACGTACAAACCATTCACCGCTCTTATCTCCGATACAACGATCTATATCACGAACATCGGCCATCAGCAACATTGCGGCTAGGTGGTGCAGGCTGTATGCCAGGCCTGACAAACCGTCGATAAGTTCCTCCTGTGTGTGCGGCAGTTGATAGAGTAAATCCCGGGGAATGGTGAACCAGTAGCTGGTCGTATGCATGTCCTTCTCCGGTAGGGTTACATCACCGTAACCAAGATTTTCCGACGTATAGAATTTTATTTTCTTATATCCCACTACCTTCCTAACCACCTGGACGTCGCCATGTTCTACAATTATTTTTTTTTGTTTTTTAGCAAAGCTGTCGATTACTCGTACGTTCGTGTAAGTCATAGCATCAGTATAATAATCCGCGTCTACCTTATGCACATAGGCCGTCTTGCGTTCCAGGTCAAGTTTATCCACGTAGTACTGCTGGGATTCAACCATGTAAATGGCGTCGTCGTGGACTGTAGTGAAGGCGCTGTCCCAGTCCACCTCGGCGATGACCTTGTGTGACCCTGTTTCTGTCGTGTCCACCACCACAATATTTTCGGGGTTTATGGATCTCAGACTGACCTCATCGGCGGGGTAACTTTCCGCTGTCCAGTGCCACCGCTCATCAACTCTGTGAAGCACTCCTTTTTCTTCCAGATAGCCGAGCAGCTCTTCCAGGTTCTCGCCTCCGAAGCGTTCTCCTCTCTCGAAGGGGAGTTCAAAAGCGGCGCTCTTCAGATGTTGAAGGAGTATGAGGAGGTTGTCGGGATTGACCCTGCAATGTTCAGGTGAACGGGAAAAGAAGTAATCCGGGTTTTCTACAATGAACTGGTCCATGGGATTGCTGCGAGCAATGAGGATGGCGAGGCTGTGCCCCGTCCGCCTACCGGCCCGTCCGGCTTGCTGCCACGTGCTGGCTATCGAGCCCGGATATCCGACCATAATGCAGGATTCCAGATCGCCGATGTCTACACCCAGTTCGAGGGCGTTAGTGCTCACAACGCCCATGATGTCACGGTCGCGCAATCCCCTTTCTATCTCACGACGCAGATTCGGCAAGTAGCCTCCCCGATACCCGGTAACGAAATGATTATCAATGGGCTTACCTTTAGTGAACTCATCCTTGAGATATTTCGTGAGAACCTCGACGTTCAGGCGGCTGGTGGTGAATACAATGGTCTGTATTTGGTTTGTTATAAGTTCCGCTGCGAGCTTCCTCGCCGGCGTCATCGCAGATTGACGAATTCCCAGCTCACGATTAACGATGGGCGGGTTGTAGAGGATAAAAGTTTTTGATGCCGTAGGGGCGCCGCTTCGGTCGATCAAATCCACAGGCCGCTCTAGCAGGCGCTCTGCATGTTCCTTAGGGTTGGCGACCGTTGCGGAGCAGCAGATAAAGACGGGTTCCTGGCCATAAAATCGGCAGATCCTCACAAGCCGCCGCATTACGTTTGTCAAATGGGATCCGAACACCCCACGGTAAACATGCAGTTCGTCGATTACGACGTACTTGAGATTGGCGAACAGTTTTTGCCATTTGGTATGGTGGGGCAATATTCCCGCATGGAGCATGTCAGGGTTGGTAACGACGACATGACCCTGTTTGCGGATTGCCTGGCGCGCATCATCGGGAGTGTCGCCGTCATATGTATATGTCTTGATGTCAGCCTTCAAATCAGAAATTAGGCTGTGCACCTCATGCATCTGATCCTGCGCAAGGGCTTTTGTCGGAAATATATATAGTGCGCGCGTTTCCGGTTCTTCAAGAATCCGGTTGAGGACAGGTAAATTGTAGCAGAGTGTCTTTCCGCTCGCCGT